>JAGDXY010000006.1 GCA_023256495.1 Microcaldota archaeon | reverse complement strand
ATATGAATAATTCTCTATTTTCAACTTTATTAAGCAAATATGGCATGAAATTTGAGAAGAAAAATTATTTCAAAACCTTTGATATAATAGATATTGTAAATGAAAGATTAGCAGGGACATCAAGAAGAGAAATCAAAGAATTACTAAAGAAATTAATTTAACCTGGTCCACTAACAGGTTCATATAGCATTTTTCCACCTTGAATTCTTAAAAATAATAGAATTTAAAAATATTTGCTTAAAACAAAAGAAAATTAGTAAATTAATTAATTGTATTTAAAATCTTTATCGTAAAGAATAAAAAGGTTTAAAAATAAATATTATATTAAGAGGTGAATGTAATGGCAGAACAAAATAACGCAAATCAAACTGCACAAACAGAGGAAAAGAAGTCTACATTGCCAGGCAATGTAGTTTTAGTAGGAAAAAAGCCACCAATGAGCTATGTATTAGCGGTAGTAACACAATTTAATAACGGAGCTCAAGAAGTAAAAGTAAGAGCAAGAGGCGCAGCAATATCAAGAGCAGTAGATGTAGTAGAAATAGTAAAGCACAAGTTTATACAAGGTCTTAAAGTATTGAATATAGCAATAGATTCAGAAGATAGGGTAAATGAAGACAATACTACATCAAAAGTAAGCACTATAGAAATTACTATTTCTAAGTAATTTTATTAAGAATTTTATTCTTTTCCTTTTTAATATTATTTAATGAGGCTCTTAACTAAAGAAGAAGCTAAAAATATAGTTGAGATTTTAGAAGAGCATTATAAAGATGCACATTATTACTTAAATTTTTCCAATCCAATAGAGCTATTAGTTGCAGCTATACTATCACCACAAACTAAAGATGAGATAGTAAATGCCTCTACTCCTGAGCTATTTAAGAGATTCAAGACTGCTAAAGACTATGCAAACGCTAAAGTAGATGACATATTGCCATATGTTAGCAAAGTAAATTTTGCTAGGAGAAAAGTAGAAATGATCATAAAGGCATTTAAGATTATTGATAATGAATTCAATGGAAAAGTACCAGATAATATGAATGACTTGCTAAAATTACCTGGTGTTGGAAGAAAGACAGCTAACTCTATATTGATAAATGCATTTAATAAAGTAGAAGGCATACCTGTTGATACTTGGGTTCTTAAGCTATCTTATAGAATTGGATTTAGCAAAGAAAAAGATCCTGATCTAGTTGAAAAAGACTTAATGAATTTAATTGATAAAAAATATTGGCATAATATAGCATATGTGCTAAAAGAGCATGGAAAAAAGATATGTAACAATATACCAATCTGTTCACAATGCCCAATCAATAATCTTTGCCCAAAGAATGATGTAAAGAAAAGTAGATAATATGCTAATAGCAGATTTTCATATACACTCAAAATATTCCAGGGCTTGTAGTGAAAATCTTACCTTAGAGAACATAGATTTATATGCAAACAAAAAAGGCTTAGATATTTTAGGCACAGGAGATATGACGCATCCAAAATGGTTCAATGAAATTAAGAACAAATTAAAAGAAAAAGAAGGAGAGAAAGGTATTTATGAGCTAAAAGAAAATCCACATGTAAGATTTGTTTTATCAACAGAGTTAGCACTCGTTTTTGAAAAAGATAAGAAAATAAGAAAAATACATATTGTTGTATTAGCACCAAGCATAGAAGTTTTAGAGAAGATAAATAATGAACTAAGTAGATATGGCAATCTAGCTATAGATGGTAGACCTACATTGAATATAAGTGGTGCTGAGATAATAGATCTATTCAAGAGCATTAGTAATGATATCTTTGTTTTTCCAGCTCATGCATGGACCCCTTGGTTTGGTGTTTTTGGCTCAAAATCAGGATTTGATTCGCTAAAAGAGGCGTTTGATGAGAGATATAAAGAGATATATGCAATAGAAACAGGCCTTAGTAGTGATCCGCCTATGAATTGGCGTATATCGAGTTTAGATGATATTGCATTAATTTCAAACAGCGATGCACATTCATTAGAAAATTTAGGAAGAGAAGCGAATATGTTTGATTTAGAAAAAATATCCTATATAAATATAATATCAAGTATAAAAAACAAAACATTTTATGGCACTTTAGAATATTATCCAGAAGAAGGCAAATATCATTTTGATGGACATAGAAATTGCAATGTAGAATTAGCGCCAAAAGATGCTATTAAAATGAATAATATATGCCCAATATGTAAAAAACCATTGACTTTAGGGGTATTGCATAGAATAGAGGATCTTGCAGATCGTGATGTTGGTTATATACCAAAAAATGCAAAACCATTCAAGCACATTATTCCTTTATTAGAGCTAATAAGCTATGTATTGAATAAGAATAAATACTCAAAAGTAGTTAGAGATAGCTACAACTATTTAATAACTCAATACAAAAATGAAATTAACCTATTATTAAACGCAGATCTAGATTCTATAAAGAGCTTCAATGAAGATCTAGCAAAAGCTTTGTATAACATAAGGAATGATAAAGTAAATGTAATACCTGGTTATGATGGTGTATTTGGTAGAATTGATCCATTAAATAGATTAGATAAAAAAGAAACATTCTATGATAAACAGAGAAAGTTATTTTAGAAATAAAATTAAAACTATAATTTTTAAATCTTAATTTGTTTAATATGTAACTATGAAGCTTTCTATACTTTATGTATTTTTGTTTTTAACAAGCTTATATGCATATACAACATCTATACATGCACCAGCAGTGCTAACAAATGAATTCAATGGTTCACTTACATTAATTACTCTTAATTTAACAAGCGGAAATGGAAACATATCAATCAAAGGCCCATATAATGTATCTTTGTCAACTTATGAATCAGCTCAAATAGCAGTAAGCGTTGCTACAAACTATCTAAATATAAATAGAGATATGTATAACTACACTTTTTATATACATGATAATGGTGCAAATGTCTCTGGTCCAAGCGCAGGCTTAGCTATGACATTACTTACAGTGGCTGCATTAGAAAACAAACAACTATATCCTTATTTTACTGTCACTGGAATTATAAACCCAAATGGCACTGTTGGTCTTATAGGTGGTGTCTATGATAAAGTAGAGGCAGCAAAGATAGGTGGTATGAAATATATGCTAGTGCCTTATACAAACGATAATTTTGAAAATCTATTATATTACTTGTCACAAAATACATTCAATATTCCTTTAATAGAAGTAAATAATCTCACAACTGCTTTAAGATATGCATTTGGCAATGTATCTGTTAAAGGCATGAATTACTCAATAATAAATGAAAGTGCATTAAGCAATAATATAACAAATTCAATAGTCTCTTGCACTAATTGCACAAACAATTTAGATAATATAATTATTAATGTTTCATTTAATCTTGTTAATAATGTAAGCAATAGCATTAGCAAAAATTTCTCAAATATAAAAAGCGAATTAGCATATCAAATTAATCAAGATAAGATATTTGCATCTCATGGCTATTACTATGCAGCTGGTGATCTAGCATTCTTAGATTTTGTAGATGCATTTCCTTTTGCATTTAATAATATAAACAAATCTATAACATATAGTATATTTAACTATACAAACAATTTATGCAATATAAACTATACTATACCAAATGCTAATAATTATGAATATGTTGCTGGAGCAGAATTAAGATTGGGATGGGCAAATTATACAATTACATATTCAAACCTAATATTGTCTTCTGCAGTAGATTCTGACCAATTTATAGAAGCACTTTATAACTTAGCACCTGCTATAGGATGGTGCTCATTATCGAGAGCTTTGGTAAGCAATGCATCACAAATAAGTTCAAAATATTATATAAATGAAAGTGCAATAAAAAGATATCTGTTTAATGCAAGCAAATCAATACCAAATGTTAAAGATGAATATACATATGCATTTAATTATCTTATGGAAAAGCAAGATTATCTAGGAGCGCTTTATGATTTGGCTTATATAAAAGTATTTGATACTCAATCAAATCTAACAAATAGCGAAAAATATTCATTTGTAATAGATCATTTAAATATGAGCTTCAATGGTGTTTGGCCATCACAATTTGCTTCAGAAGCACAGTTCTATATAGAACAGGCACAAGATACAAAGAATTCAAGTGCATATAATGTCTATGTAAATAATGCATACACTACAATGCTATTAGCAATTTATCTAAATAAATATAATAATATAATAACAAGTAACTTAACTACACAAGAGCCTATTAGCAATAATTATATATATACAAATAGCTACATTGATTACATATTTTATTTGCTTGGCGCAATTATAGTTATATTGATTGTAATACTTATAGCAATTATGTACTTAGTAATAAAAGTATCAAACTTGGAAGGCAAATATAAGAAAGATTATGAGAGCAAAAGCCATAGAAGAAAGCGATAAGTTTCTAGCAAGCTTATATTTCTTGTTATTTTCTTTTATAAATATTATATTAACATAAATCAAGATAATATTAACAATAGAAATAAGAATAAGATAAGTTAAATTGTTAAAAGGCTTTAACAAATATATAGTATAACTTAAAACTATTGCTATAGAATAAAATATAGATGCTATTACAGCGGCATTTTTTGTTCCAATTATCATAGGAAGTGATTTTACTCCTCTTATAGAATCCCCTTTAATATCTCTAATTGTACCATGTATTTCTCTTCCTAAACCACTAAAAAATATAATAAAGAATATAATAAGATCTAAACTAGAATAATTTAAATCAACAGCCATAGCATAGAGAAATGGAATTGCCATAGCTAATGCAATATATGCATTGCCTAATAATGTCAAAAGTTTTAATTTATAGCTATATAAGAATGCAAGTATAGAAAATATAGATGCTATTAAGAAGGCATAGATGTTTATGCCCAAACTTATTATGCTACCTATAATAAATAATATTATGCTAGTATTAAATGCAAAACTCTTTGAAAATATGCCTTCCGAAATTGGATTTGGCTTATTATTTATTTTATCTATATCATAGTCATAGTAATCATTTATTATAAAAGATGCCATGCTTATTATTGATGGAGAGATAATGCTAATTATGTAAATTATAAGGCTAGGAAATTTATAAGCTAAAAGCTCAGCAGCTGTAATTGCAATGATAAGCATAATACTATGCTCAATCCTTGTTAATCTTAGAAAGGCTTTTACTTTATTCATAATCATAATTTTGTAAATAAGCTTTATATCTTATTTCAAAAATATAGAAAAATTTAAATCTTGGCTTAATAAGATTATTAATCTTTTATGAGTGATCTTTATGAATAAATTGGCAATTCTTGCCTTGTTGATGACAGGCGGATTATTGTTTGCGCAGGTTACGACAATAACATCAGTATTATGTAGCATAGTAAGTGATATACAAGCAATAGTTGGTATATTAGCACTTGCAATGTTTATAATTGGCGGTGTAATGTATGCAATTGCCCACTTCCTGCCAGCAGGTGGTAACTATAGATCAAATGTACAAGGATGGGGAGTAATGCTAATGATGGGTGGTATAATAGGTTTGATATTCGTAATAATTGCACCATATATAGTAGGCTTAGTTACAGGAATTGGTGGAGCAAGCTTCACTTCTTCATGCCCTACATAATCTAATTTCTTTTTCTAATTTTTATTAATCTTTTTGTTTAATTAATTTTAGTTGGTAGTGATGATTCTAAACTCGTTACCTAAATTCTCTTTGTTTGGAATAGATGTAGATTATAAAGATGCTAATATAATCTGTTTGCCTATTCCTTATGATTCAACTACTTCTTATCAATCCGGTACTAGAAATGGGCCTAGAGAGATTATAAATGCAAGTAGATTTATAGAAAGCTACTCTTTAGAGCTAAATAAGGATCTAAGCTATTTAAAGATTTTTACAGAAGATGAGCTAGCGCCAAATTATAACTCGCCTATAGATACAATAAATGATATAAAAAAAGAGGTTAATGCTATATTAGAAAAGAAAAAAATTCCTTTGTTGATTGGTGGGGAGCATACAATTACTATAGGTGCTATATTAGCCTTTTATGAATTAGGTATAAAGGATTTGTTTGTAGTTCATTTTGATGCACATACAGATTCATATGATGAATTCCAAGGAAGTAAGTTTACACATGCAACTGTAATTTCTAGAGTAAGAGAAAAATTTGATTATATATCAATAGGTATTAGAAGCATAGATAAGGGCTCTTTAGAATTATTGAATAGCAAAAAAATAATAGATATAGATAGATCTCGAGATATAGATTTTGTTTCAAGATTAATAAATGAGAGAAAAGAAAGTAATATTTACATAACATTTGATTTTGATGTTTTAGATCCATCTGAAATGCCTAGCGTAGGTACACCAGAACCAAACGGCATGTATTATAGAGAGATCATCAGCATAATGAAAAAAATAAAAAAGAATGTTATTGGATTGGACTTCACTGAATTTATGCCCATTCCTAACCTAGCCTATCCTAATTTCTTAGCAGCTAAATTGATATACAATACACTAGGCATTTTTTTCTAAAAAGAAAAAATTAAAGCTTACCAATATCTTTTACTGTATCTACTTTCAATGGCTCTTTACCAACACTCCAGTTTGCTGGTATAGCCAATAGTTTTCCTTGCTCTACTGGTGTATCATGTATCATCTTTAGACCCATAAACGCATTAAATATGTGGTTTGCATCTTTACCCAAAGCATCGTTAAATACTGCATAGTATTGCAAATTGCCTTCTGGATCTATAATTATTGTTCCTCTTCTAGCTGCACCTGTCTTAGAGTTTATAAATCCAAATGCCTTTGATATCTCTTTATTTGAATCATCTACTAGAGGTATATTTGTTTTGCTTACTCTTGGTGATGTTTGATGCCATACTTTATGTGCATATATAGAATCTGTGCTTACTGCATATACCAATGCACCGTTTTCTTCAAACTTGCTTTGTAATGCACCAAATGCCTCTATATCTGTAGCGCATACAAATGTAAAATCGCCTGGATGGAATGTTATTATAAGCCATTTTCCTGGTTCTGGTATCCTTACTTCTTCTATAGTGTCTTTATTTGGTATATATGCCCTAGCCTTAAACTCAGGAACTCTCATTCCAATTTCTACCATATCAATCACTATTAATTATTTATACAAAAAGGTATAAATATTTTTCTTTTTATAAATTATATTTATGAAAAAAGAAAAAAATATTTCAAAAATATTAATATTAATGAATGAAAAAAGTAAATTAAATGATATCTCAAAAGAGCTAGATTTATCGCAACCAACAATAAGAGGTATTATAAGATATCTAAAGAATAATAAGATTTTATTAGGAAAGAGGGTAGTGGCAAGATTTAAAGAAGTTGGCTATGAAGAGATATTCTTAGGTATTAATGTAATGCCTGAATTTCTTCTTTCTGTAAGTAATGCATTAAATAGTATAAAAGAGATTGTAGAATTATATAGAACCTCAGGCGACCATGTTTTATTAGCTCATATTATAGCACCAAGAGAAAAATATAATATAATATTAGAAAAAATAAGAAATATAGAGGGCATAGACAAAATATATCCTGCATTTGTTGAGGATATAATAAAATACTAAGCTAATGAATAGACAAGAAGAATAAGATTTATTAATTTTAGCCAATAAAATATTAGATATAGAGACTTTATTCTTTACTTGATGAGATTGCTATTTGCAATTAATTGAGGGGAAGTGATCGAACCAAACCACCTAGTGGATGGTTCGGCTCTAGCAGCGAAGAAGGCCGTGGCAAGCTGCGATAAGCCTGGGGTAGCCGCAAGTCAGGCTTTGAACCCAGGATCGCTGAATTATACACCATTTATAGTGGTGTATGTAAAACGCGGGGAACCGAAATATCCTAGTACCCGCAGGAGAAGAAAGCACATCGCGATGCCGCTAGTAACGCGAGTGAACGCGGCACAGGGCAAACCGAATCTCTATATGCAAATATAGAGAGATGTGGTTATAGCTGTAAGAGCTCGTCTATTGAGCCGAAGCCTTTGGAAAAAGGCGCCATAGAGAGTGACAGCCTCGTAGGCTAAGGTAGATGAGCCAATAGCTATAGTAGAGTAGCTCAGCTTGAATATGCTGAGTGAAGATGGGGGCACCAAACCCCAACCCTAAATATTGGCTAGAGACCGATAGCGAACAAGTAGCGCGAGCGAAA
>JAGDXY010000026.1 GCA_023256495.1 Microcaldota archaeon | reverse complement strand
GGAAAAGGTATTATATTTTTAATATTTTCAAATGCGTTTTTAATTTTATCTGGTACATCATTCATTAATATTAATTATGCTTTTTCTGATATTTATATCTTTTCTTTTTATTAAAAATCAAAAACTAAAAGAGAAATATATTTATAACTTATTAAGATAAATAATATTTAGTCTTCTAAGTTGATTCTTATGGCTAATGTTAAAGATGTAGACCCACAATTACTAATAAAAAGAGTAGCTGAGCTTCTAAAAGAAAAGATAAGCAAACCAGAGTATGTAGATTTCGTAAAGAGTGGTGCAGGTAGAGAGAGACCACCAAGTGATAAAGACTTTTGGTATGTAAGAAGTGCATCATTGCTTAGAACAATATATCTAAATGGGCCTATAGGAGTATCTAGATTGAGAACAAGATATGGAAATAGAAAAAGACATGTTGCTTATATACATCACCACCATTATAAGGCAGGTGGTAGCATAATAAGAGATGCATTGAATGAACTAGAAAAAGCAGGTTTTGTGACTAAAGTAAAAGGTGGCAGAGTAGTAACACCAGCAGGAAAAAGCTTTTTAGATCATATAGCAAACGAATTGGCAAAAGGTGCATGAGAAGATGGATGAAAACGATAAGGAATTAGATAAAGCATTGAAAAAAAGATTAAAAGAATTAGAAGAGGAGCAGAGCTTGCTAAGCATAGTTAGAAAATATCTAACTCCAAAGGCATATGAGAGACTTATGAATGTCAAGCTTGCAAATTATGAACTATATAAAACTGTATTAAATATATTGGTTGCAAATATTCAAGCAAATAGATTAAATAGAATGCTAAGTGAAGATGAGCTTAAAGAGATATTACTAAAGCTCTCTTCTAGGCCAGAGCCTAAGATTGAATTTAAACATAAATGAGGTGTTATCTTGAGCAAAAAGTCTTTTATGAAAAAAAGGAGATTAATTCATATGTTGAGACAATCTAGAGATAGATTACCATTATTGGCGATGCTAAGAAAGCACAGGAGAGTATATTATAATATACATGCAAGAGATTGGAGACATCAAAAGCTTAGAATAAAGGATTGATAATATGGATAAAGTAATAATTTTAAATTTAAAGAAGAGATTGATAAGAGCACATTCAAAAAGAAGAAATAGACTCGTTGCTATAGAACTAAGAAGACTAATTAAAAGACATGCAAAGAAAGATGAATTTAAGATAAGCAAAAAGCTAAATGATTTTATAGTCAAAAATAAAGCATTAAAACATTTAAGGAATATAAAGGTTGTACTAAAAGAAGAAAATAATAAATTACTTGCCGATTTATACGAGGAAATTAAAAATGATAACAAAGTATCAGATACTGGGAAGTGACTATGTTGGTGTATTCGCAACCGCAAACGACAAATATGCTATAATAGGAAATGATCTACCGAGGAGCGTGGAGAATATAATAAGAGATATATTAGAAATAAATGATGTATTTAAATTGAGCATTGATGGTTCTGATTTTGTTGGCATATTTGTATCCTCTAATGAAAACGGCATATTAATACCTGATTTAATTAATGATTACGAATTAGAAATTTTAAAAGAGCAGATTAAAAACAATGATTTGAATGTAGAAGTGATGCATACTAAACTCAATGCACTTAGAAATAATATATTGGCAAATGATAAAATAGCAATAATAAACCCAGAATTCAACAAAGAAGAGGAAAAGAAAATAAGTGATGTGTTAGGTGTAGAAACGATAAGATTAGCAATAGGTGGTTATAATACAACAGGTGCCAATAATATAATAACAAATAAAGGAATTGTAATAAATACATTAGCAAATGACAACGAAATAAGCAAGATTAATAATTATTTTAAGAATATAGTAGCCTCAACTGCTAATTTAGGCTCTACAAGTATTGGCTTATCTGTGATAGCAAATTCTAAAGGTATGATAATAGGCAAGAGGACAAGTGGCTATGAAATTTCTAGAATAGCAGAAGCATTAGATCTTCAATAGAATTGTGCAAGATCTTTCATATCTATTTTTATTAGGGCTTGTTTTGGATTATCATAATAGCTTCTACAAAACTCATTTATGCCGTTAATATCTCTAATACCAAGTTTGTTTAATTGCTCTAATATCTTTGCTCTTCTCTGTTCTTCTAGTACTATATCTGTAGGTGTTAGGCCTGTTAGCCTGGCCAATGTATCTCTATATGTAACACTAGGTAATATGTCGCTACCTTTGTGAGTTTTATAGTCATATTTGTATAGATCAGATAATAGAATTTGGGTTTCTATTCCAGATATTTCTGAAACCTGTGTTACTTTTCTAACAAGCTTGCCATTTTCATTAACTTGAGATACAATTATAAGAGCATCAATAAGTGGTATTATATCCATATCTATATTCATAGGGGTGTGCTCTAATCTAGTTATTATATCTCTAGAATTACTTGCGTGTATAGTACCCATAGAGATCTTTCCTATATTCATAGCAGTAAGCATATCTTTTGCTTCTTCCCCTCTTACCTCTCCAATTATGATAAGATCTGGCCTCATTCTCAATGCTGCTTTTACCAAATCCGCCATAGTGATACCTGGCCCTGTCTCTAATCTAACACAATTTTCTTGCGTCTCTGTATTAAGTTCATATGTTTCTTCTATAGTAATTATTCTAGTTTCTGGTCTGAAGAAACTAAACATTGCATTTAGCAATGTACTTTTACCTGCGCCAGGCAAGCCACCAATGAGGAGGTTTGCAGGTCTTACCTTTAGCCCTTCTGCATATAACCATAATCTCGCAGCAAGCATATAAGTTAGTTCATTTGCATTTATTAGATCTAGAATACTAAATGGCCTAGATTTAAAGTTTCTTATTGTTATATCATAACCCAATGGTGAATCAACAATATTTACTCTTGAGCCATTAGGTAAATGAACGTCAAAGATCTTATCGTTTGTTATGTTTGTAGAGAATAGTTTAAACTTCTTTACTAATCTATTGAGTTCTTCTCTAGAGTCAATTCTTTTGTTTGTATTAACATAACCACGATCAGATGTATAAACAAAGATATTTTTTGTGTTATTTATCATTATATCTTCTACTTTCTCATCATTGAGATATTCATTTATAGGAAAATAATCTAAGGCATCTTTGAATATTTTTTGTATGTCTTCATCTGGCAAATCAGGCTTTAATGATTTTATTACATTCTTTAAATAATTATATCGCTCTTCATCTGTATCAAATTCTGAAAAACGTCCGTTAAGCTCATCAAATACTCTATTCTCAAATTCTTTAAACATATCAGAGTCCATAAGATCTAATTTAAATTATGAAATAAAACTTTAAAAGTAATTAGCTTATTATTGAGTCTATTATTGCCTCTGGCTTATAAACTTCTAGAGCTTTATATGATTCACCTGTTCCAAGATATAAAATAGGTATTTTTGTCTCAGATAAAATAGATAATGTATTTCCTCCTTTTGCATCACAGTCTATTTTAGTTAATATTATGCCATCAATACCTATTGCTTCTGAAAAATGCCTTATTTGCTCAAGTAAAGCGTTGCCAGCTATGGCCTCACCAACAAAAATCCTTAGATCGGGTTTTGAAACCTTATTGATTTTCTTTACTTCATTAATAAGATTTTCATTGCTATCTTGTCGGCCTGCAGTATCTATTAATACAACATCTATTTTCTTTGACTTTGCATGTGCTATTGCATCAAATGCAACACTTGCTGGATCAGCACCATAGCCCTTTGCTATAACCTCTATACCTAATTTATTTGCATGCTCAAGAACTTGTTCTATCGCTGCAGCTCTAAATGTATCGCTAGCAGATATAACCACAGAAAGATTATTTTCTTTTAGCATATATGCAATCTTTGCTATGGTTGTTGTTTTGCCACTACCGTTTGGACCAATGAACAATATTACAAAAGGTTTTTCCTTCTTTTCATTTATTAATGAAATAAGATCTATTGTCTTATCAACTTTTATTATATCAAACAGGCTATTTTTTATTATGTTTTTTATAGATTCTTCTATATTACTAGTTTTTACTTTAGAATTTAGTAAATTGCTTCTTATCTTATCAATTATCTTATCTACACTATCAAAAGCAACATCGCTTTTTAGAAGCTCTAGCCTAAGCTTTTCTAAATAATCATCTATATCACTATCTTTTAATTGTATCTCATCTTTTATTATTGCTTTTACTTTGGTTGATAATGATAGATCAATTTTATCTTCCTTGCTCTCTTCTTTCTTTGATATATTGTTTATAAACTCAGAGAATTTCTTCTTTATTTGATCAAACACCACCTTCACCGTGCAATTGTTCTTCTATAGAAATGAGCCTCTTCTCTAGCTCATTTTTTTCTTTTGAAGCCATCTCTAAACCCTCATTTACTTCTTTCTTTCTGCTTTCAAAAAAAGCTATTGCCTTATCTCTACTCATTTCTATAGAATAATTGCCCCCCACATATACCAAGAATTTATCAATACTCTCTATTTTTGCATTAACAAAAAGATTAAATAAAGGAAACCAAACATTATTTTTATACAATTTATCTACATTCTTCAAGAAATCTAGAGTTTTATCTAAATAATCTTTTACCATATAATAATTGTTTATCTCTGCATTTAACATTTCATATTCATTTAGATATAAATCTCTTAAATATAAAAGCTCATCTCTATTTTTTCCACTTTTTGTATCATTGGCCATGTAATAACTTATCATTTAAATATTTATAATACTTTATATTTCAATGTCTAAGTATTTTTTTCTCGTTATTTAATATTGAAAGGAAAACAGTAAGATATTTTATAAATTCTATATCAATAATAGACATTATCTCGCTTTTGAATATTTTGGGGTCGGCGCCTCTTTTTATTGCAAGAGCTACTATCGGTTTTGTATCTAATAAACCAAGACTATATAATAAGGCTAACAATCCTTCATTATACATGATAGCTTGTTTATAAGAACTAAAAGCTTTTAGATAAGAAGTCTCATTTATATAATACAAATGTGAATTTTTAATACTCTTCTTGTTTACATCTCGCATTATTTTTTTAAATTGATTAAAATGCAGATTCCCAAAAATATAAATAGGATCATTTATTGATTCACTTACGCAAAGCATCTTTCTTACAAAATTAACATTAAATTTTGAGAATGGTTTTTTAAGATTGAAACCATGCGTTTCTATAATAGAATTATTTTTGTAGCCATCTGCACTAATACTAACCAGAAAATCAGATATATACCTATAAGACTTATATATAGGATTATCGCTTCTGCAAATGCTTATATCATCGTTTGTTTCTATGAGCTTTTCATAATCTATTTTTATATTATAAGGATATGATTCTGACATTACATGTTTTAGAAATTCAAGAGATATAAACAAAGAAAGTTCATGTTTGCTTGGTCTTTCGTTATTGCCTTTTGATGTCCTATCTCTTATATAATCAGCTAAATCAGAAACAATCTTATCTTTGCTATCAGAAATAGAAAACTTATACATACTATCATTTCTCATTTTGGTTATATAACTGCAATTTATTCAAAAACCAAATAGCATAGGCTTCTAAGCGAATAAAGTTTTTGTAAAACATATTAGCAAAATTCATTGTTAATTTATTTATATTTTGCCTTTCAAAAAAATCTCAATATTTATATTTTTCTATTTGAAATGAAATAATAATCTTTTAGAAAAGTATATAAACTTTTGAGAGAAAATTATTATGAACTATACAAACAAAAATATAGTGATAAACGAGTTAATTGGACTAAAAGTGAAAGTAATTAAATCTAAAGATAAAAGTAAAATAGGTTTAATAGGAGATGTCATAGACGAAACAAAAAATTTATTAATAATAGAAACTAAAAAAGGAATAAAGAAGATACCTAAAGATGGAAATGAATTTAAGTTTTATTATAAGAAAAAATCATTTATAGTAAATGGAGAAGAGATCGCATTTAGGCCTTTTGAAAGAACAAAAAAGGCATTAAAATTTTATAGAATGAGGAGAGATGATGAATGAAATAGAATGCCATGACAAGAATTGCCCTATACATGGAGATATTAAGATTAGAGGCAATAAGTTTATTGGTAAAGTTGTTAGTGATAAGGCTCAAAAAACAGTAATAGTATCAATAGATTATACTACTTATGTTCCTAAATATGAAAGATATCTAAGAAAGAGATCTAGAATACCAGCACATAACCCAGAGTGCATAAAGGCTAAAAAAGGGGATTTAGTAGAGATAAATGAAGTAAGAAAGATAAGTAAGACAAAATCCTTTGTAGTTACAAAAATTATTGAGCGTGGTTTAGCATGAAGGGTTTATCAACATCTATAAGCAAAACATTAGTACCTGGTGCTATTCTAAATTGCGCTGATAATAGCGGCGCAGAATTGTTAAAAGTAATTGGTGTTCTAGGCTGGCAAGGTAGAAAGAGAAGAAATCCAAAAGCAGGTATTGGTGATGTTGTAGTAGCTAGTGTTATCAAAGGCTCACCAACATATCTAAAGAAAGTAGTAAAAGCGGTAGTAATAAGACAAAAAGCGCCTATGAGAAGAGCAAATGGATTAAGAATAAGATTCGAAGATAATGCAGCAATAATGATAAATGATGAAGGTCTTCCAGTAGGTACAGTTGTAAAGGGACCTATGCCAAGAGAGGTAATAGAAATAGATATAAACTTGGCAGGCCTTGCATCGAAGGTGATATAATGAATAGTAGTAAACCAAGAAAACAAAGGAAATTTAGAAGCAATGCACCATTGCATATTAAACAGCATTTTGTACATGCTCATATTGATAAAACATTGAAAGAAAAATTGAATATAAAGAAAAGGGCAATAGAGTTAAGGAGAGGAGATACAGTAAAGATAATGTCTGGTAAGTATAAAGGAAAGACAGGAAAAGTACTCAAAGTAATATTAAAGGATGCAAAAGTACATATAGAAGGTATAGTAAGGAAGAATTCAAGAGGTAAAGAAATACCAATACCTATATCTGCTAGCAATCTTTATATTATAGATCTTGATTTAACTGATAAATTGAGAAAAGAAAAATTGGGGTTAGAATAATATGGCAAATAAAGGGAATAATAGACACTTAAAGAGGCTTGCAACAAGCAAATTTATGCATATTAGGAAGAAGGTTAGCACTTTTGTTACAAAGCCTAATCCAGGTAGATTTAATCTAGAGGAGTCTATAGCATTGATTACTTTATTAAAAGAGCATCTTAATCTAGCAAAGACATCAAAAGAGGCAAGAATAGCTATTAAGAAAGGCGCAATAAAGGTTAATGGGAAGACAATAAAAGATGAAGCATTTCCAATTGGATTTAATGATATTATAAGTATAGTACCCAATGACAAATATTATAAAATAAATATAAATAAAGGCAAATTAGTAGTAGAAGAGATTAAAAAAGAGGAAGCAGAAAAGCCTAGAATATTAAAGGTTGTAAAAAAGTATAAGACAAAAGGAAATAAAATTATGCTCCAACTTATGGATGGTTCAAATATAAGTGGAAATAACGAAGTAAAGGTCGGTGATTCAATAGCAATAAGTAATAATAAAATAGATAGAATAATAAAGCTCGAAAAAGGGGCAAATTGTTTTGTATTTAAGGGTAGACATACAGGTAAAAAAGGTACTATAGTTGATATAATACCAGGCAATATAAGAGAGGAGAAGAAGGTAGTAATAAAAGCAGGGGATGAACAGTTTGAAACACCAGTATCTTATGTAATAGTGATGTAATATGAATAAAATGCAAGAAATATATTTAGAAAAAGTTGTATTAAATATTGGTATTGGCTCTACCGAAACAAAGTATGATGCAGCAAAAACAGTATTGGAAAGAATAACAGGACATAAGCCATATCCAACAAGGGCCAAAAGAAGATATCCAGAATTTGGCATAAGAAAAAACCAAATTATTGGAGCAGCAGTAACATTGAGAGGAAAAGAAGCAAAAGAGATGCTTGAAAAGGCACTTGATGCAGTAAATAATAAGATACAAGAAAAATCTATAACGAATAATACTTTTAGTTTTGGGATAAGTGAGTATATATACTTGCCAAACATGAAATATGATCCATCTATAGGTATGTTTGGACTACATGTGCATGTAACATTTGCAAGAAAAGGAAAGAGAGTAGAAGAGAGAAAAAGAATGAGAGGCGAAGTAAAAAGAAGACATAAAATTATTAAACCTGAGGAGATAAAAGATTATCTTATTAAGAATTTTAATACTAAAATAGTTAGTGAATGATTATGAAAGTAAATAATGATTTAAAACTAAAAGGCAAGGGCATGAGAAAATGCCGTATATGCGGTTCAGCGAGAGCTGTAATTAGATCTTATGATCTTTATATATGCAAGAGGTGTTTCAGAGAGCATGCAAAGGATCTTGGTTTTGAACAATACCAGTGATAAATATGGTAGATATTATATCTGATGCATTAAATAAAATAAAGATATACGAAAAGAATGGAGAAAAGGAATGCTTAATAAGAAATTCAAAGCTACTCAGAGCTATAATGGATACATTAAAGAAATATGAATATATAAAAGATTATAGTATTAAGAAAGTAGGAAAATTTGATTATATAAATATAATATTAAACAAAAGAATAAATGAAATTAAAACAATAAAGCCGAGATTTGCTGTTAAATTAGATGAATATCAAAAGTACGAGAGTAGGTATATACCAAGTAAGGACTTTGGTATATTAATAGTAAGCACACCACAAGGGGTAATGAGTAATAGAGAAGCAAAGGAGAAGCATCTTGGTGGCAGATTAATTGCTTTTGTTTATTAGCGATTATTATGTATGAGATTGATCTAAAAGGAGTTAATGCAAATATTGAAAATGACTATATAATAATTAAAGGTAGTCTCGGCTCTACAAAAAAGAAGTTCAATAAGAAGTTTGTAGACATAAAGATAGAGAATGGAAAGATATTAATAATACCAAAAACAGATAATAAGAGGCTAAAGAAGTTCAGTGAGAACATTGCAAATGCACTTAAAAATGAGATAGAAAGAGCAGTGAACAGTGTAAATAATGGCATAACAGTTAAACTAAATGCAGTTAGTGCACATTTCCCATTGAGTCTTGAAGTAAAAGGAGATAAGCTAATAATAAAGAACATATATGGAGAGCGTGTACCAAGAGAAGCAAAGATTATTGGCGATACGAAAATAGAGATAAAGGGACAAGAAGTTTATGTAAAAGGTGTTGATATTTATGATGTTAATCAAACAATAGCAAATATAATAAATACATGCAAGAATATGCAGAAAGATCAAAGGGTATTCCAAGATGGAATATATCCAATAAAGGAGGAGTAATATGAACCCAAAGAAAAAACCTGCATTTACCGTTCCAAATTACGGAGCTAAAGGAAGAAGCAGATTAAGCGATAGATGGAGAAAGCAGAGAGGTATAGATAACAAATCTAGAATAAAAAGAAAAGGTTATCCAAAAGGTCCTGAGATTGGCTATGGAGCACCTAAAGATTTAAGATTTAGAAAAGAAAATGGATTATATGAAGTAATAATACACAATAAGAATGAATTATTAAATTTGATTGGAAAAAATGATTATATGGCCAAGTTTTCTAGCAGCTTATCAAAAAAGAAAAGAATTGAATTACAAAAGATTGCAGATGAACATAATATAAAAATAGCAAATAGAGTGAGAATATGAGTATAGAATTTACAAAAAGAGCTGCAAGTGAGATATTAAATAGAGGTATAAGTGCTATTAGGATTAAGCCTGATGCTCTAAAAGATGCTGAGAAGGCAATAACAAAAGATGATGTAAGGGCTTTAATAAAAGAGGGTAAAATATATGCAATAAAACCAAAGAAGAATCTTAGCTTGCATGGCAAAATAAGAAAAGAAAAGAGGAAGAAGGGAAGAAGCAGAGGACCTGGTAAAAAAGAAGGTAAAAGAGGCGCAAGGATAGGCAGAGTATGGGAAAAGAAGATAAGAGCGCAAAGAAGGTTCTTAAAGCTATTATTAGAAAAAAAGATCATTGATAATAAAATATATGATAAATATTATAAGTTATCAAAGGGCAATGCGTTTGCAGACAAAAAAAGTATGATATTCCATCTAAGAGAAGAAGATGGAATAAAGATAGATGATAACTTAATAAAAGAGATTAATGAAGAGATAAAAAAGAGATATTATGGTAGATAATTATGGCTAAAGCTATTAAAAGGTTGAAATTTAGAAGGAGAAGAGAAGGCAAGACAAACTATAAGAAAAGGTTAGAGCTAGTTAAGAGTGGTTTAAAAAGAGTTGTAGTTAGGATGAGCAATAGAAATATAATTGGCGAAGTAATAAGATTCAATCCAAAAGGCGATGAAGTATTAGCATATGTTAACTCAAAAGAATTAAAACAATATAAATGGCCTGTAAAGGCAAATAAACCAACAGCATATTTAACTGGCTTATTGCTAGCAAAGAAATACAAGGATAATGAGGATTTGATATTAGATATTGGGTTTTCTACAAAGGCAAAGATTCCTTTCATCTTTGCTTTAGGCTGTATAGATGGTGGTCTTAAAATAAAGATGAATAAAGAATTTGAAAAAGAAGATTATGATGCAACACTTATAAGCGAATATGCAAGCAGGCTTAAGAAAGAAGACAAGAGCAGATATGAAAGACAATTTAGTAAATATATAAAAGAGGGTATAGAACCAGAAAAATTGAAAGATCTTTTCTATGAGACTGTTAAGATGCTAAAGTGATTAAATGGCTAACGAAGATAATGTTTTTAATGTTGAAACATGGGAACCAAAAACGAAGTTAGGTAGATTGGTAAAGAATAAAGAGATAAATAGCATAGAGGAGATATTTGCAAAAGGAGAAACAATAAAAGAGCCAGAGATAGTAGATGCTTTACTTCCAAATCTTGAAAATAAGCTCTTAGAAATAACATCTGTACAAAGAATGACAAAGAATGGAAGAAGAGCAAAATACAAAGCAATAGTTATAGTTGGTGATAGAAATGGCCATATTGGCTTAGGTTTAGGCAAAGATCAAGAAGTAACTGCAGCAGTATCTGAAGCAACAAGAAATGCAAAGAAGAACATTATACCTATCTATCTTGGCTGTGGTTCTTGGGAATGCAATTGCGGCACACAACATTCTATTCCATATACCTTAATAGGAAAGAGTGGAAGTGTAGAGATTAAATTGGTACCTGCTCCTAGAGGGGTTGGAATAGTAGCGGGGGAGACAGCAAAGATTATGCTTGAATTAGCAGGTATAAAGGATATATGGTCATTCTCTAAAGGACATACAAGAAATACATATAATATGGCTAAAGCAACTTATCTAGCATTGAGACAATTGCTCATGCTAAGGAATATAGCACATTAAGAAAAGTATTTAATAATTTTTATACAAATGATTAAATTACTGCATTTCAATGCAGGAGGTCTTTTATGGCCGATAATATATATCAAGAATTTGAAAAATTTATTAATGAAAATAAAGGTAAAAGAAAGTTTAAACAAAGCGTAGAAGTAGCAGTAAATTTTAAGAATATAGATTTTTCAAAGCAAGAGAATAGATTAAACCTCGAGGTCTTATTACCAAATGGAAAAGGAAAAGAAAGTAAAGTATTGCTATTTGCTAATGAGAAAGAGACTATAGATAAGGCAAAGGCGCTAGGTATAGAAGTAATAACACAAGATGAACTACAGAGTATTGCAAATGATAAAAAAAGATTAAAGCAACTACTAAATTATGAGCTATATGCACAAGCTTCTATGATGCCTACTATAGCTAAGCTATTGGGTCCATTCTTAGGTCCTAGAAATAAGCTACCTAAGCCTATATTGCCTAATCAAGATCTAAAAAAGCTATTAGATGAAGCGAAGAGAAAGATAAATATAAAAACAAAAGGAAGATTTTTACCAACAGTGCATTTTATAATAGGAAAAGAGGATATGGATCCAAAGAGCCTATATGAAAATCTAGAAGAAGCACTAAATGCTATAAAAAGAAAGGTAGGAGATAATGCAATAAGATCAGTTTATATAAAGCTCACAATGAGCCCTTCGAAGAGGTTGATATAATGCTAACAAAAGATGAAAAGATTAAGATAGTAAATGAGCTAAAAGATGAGATTAAAAAGTATAAGAGCATTGGCATAATAAATGTATCAAAAGTACCAGATAATCTCTTGCAAAAAATGAGAAATGAGCTTAGAAATGATGTAAAAGTAATAATTACAAGAAAGAATCTAATAATAAGAGCATTAAAAGAGAGTGGCTTAGAAGGATTAGTAAATTATATAACAAATGAAAATTTTGCATTAATACTATCTAACAAAGAGCCTGCTGAAATAAATGCATTAATAAGTAGATATGAAAAGAAGTTACCACCAAAGCCAAAATCTATAGCACCAGAAGATATAGTGGTAGAGCCTATAGAAGTTAATATTCCACCACAATCAGTTAGCGAGGTAAAAGCAGCGGGCATAGATATACAGATACAAAAAGGAAAAGCAAAGATAATGAAAAGAAAGGTTTTAGTAGAAAAAGGCTCTAAAATAAGCTCACGAATGGCGAAGGTATTAACTTTATTAGGTATAACACCATTTACTGCAAAGATAGATATATTAGCAATTGAGAATAGTAATTTGATATTTAACAAAGAGGCATTAAAGATAAACAAAGAATTGCTAATCAATGAGATAACAAGGGCATTTAAAGAGAGTTACTTATTAAGCGTTGAAGCAAATATAATAACAAGCTATAATATAAAAGAATTTATAAATAGAGCTTATAGAAATGCATTGACATTAGGTATAGAAAGAAATATATATGAAAAGGAAATTATGCCATACCTAGTTACAAAAGTTTTAAATATTGTTAATAGCTTAAATAATATGATTAAAAAAGAATGAGTTTGGGTGAACAAAAATGGAGTATATATACGCTGCATTGCTGCTAGATGCAGTAGGAAAAGAAATTAATGAAGAGAACTTAGAAAATGTAATTAAAGCAGCAGGAAAAGAGCCAGATAAAGCAACAATAAAGATGGTAGTAGATTCATTAAAAGGTGTTGATATAAAAGAGATTATAAAGAATGCACAGAATATGCAAGTACAAGTGGCGCAGACAACTCAACAACCACAACAAGAAGCTAAGAAAGAAGAGAAGAAAGAAGAAAAATCAAGTGAAGAAGCATCTGCAGGCTTAGCTAGCCTATTTGGGTAATTAATATGGATGTCTACGTTGAAAAACCTAAATGTACTGGTTGTCAACATTGCAAAGACGTTTGCCCTGTAGGCGTATTTGAGATGCGTGATAGAAGCAAGCCAGAAGAAGTAAACGTAGATAGTGCACCAGCAGACATGCAATGGAAAGGGGTAAGTGACCCTCAAGTAGTAGCAAAATGGAAAGATGTTAATGATGGGCACAAGCATTTTGCAGAGAAGAATGACGGTTCAAGTGGAGGTATTTCAGTAGCAGTAAACGGAAGCGCTTGCATACTATGCCAAGCTTGCCTAATAGAATGTGAAGGTGAATGCATAGTAATAAAAGACGATGCAGGCAATGTGTATAGATCTATTTACAAATGATTTTAACCAAACTTTTTTTCTATTTTTAGCTAGCTTTATTTAAATATTTCGAAAGCAAAAATTTAATTTATGTTTGGAATATTAAATAGAAAGAATGATAAACAAAAGAATGTAGAGATAACATTAATGAATGAAAAGGATAACTTTGCATTAAAAGGGGAATACCATATTGAAAATTATACAATAGGAAGTACAGAAAGAATAGATATCTATGAATCTTCTTATAAAATCGATGAAGAAAATGATAAAAAAGTAATTATAAAGATTAATGTTTCACAAGCAAATTGGTATGGAGTAAGTGCAAATTCTACACATGAAGAAAGATTTATTATAGATGAAACAGGCATATATAAGATAACTGGAACATACCAGAAAGAAGTTAAGTTAGGAAATCAAACAATATATGTAGATGAAATAAAAAAGGAAAGAGTTGATTCTATAATTATTAAAGACAAAAATGGAAAACCAATAGTAACAGCAAGAGAAGATGAAAGGGGCTTTACAGTAATAATAGATGTAAAGAAGGATAAAATTGTTTTAGGAATAGCAAAAGATAGACAACTCTTAAGACAATGACTATCAAATTAATATAGCTCTAGCAAGTATAGAAGAAAATAAAGCAAAGAAGAGCATAATTATTAGATATGCTATAGTAAGACCTAAGCCAATTATATAGGACATATTTAAAAATAGAAATACTAAAAAGGAGAGATAGACAAACTTATTCCACCTAAATATTTTTGAACCATCTAATGGATAAATTGGAAGCATATTAAAGAATGCTAAAATAAGACTAATATATAATGTTATATTTATCATATTTTGTATATAATCTAGCTTAAATGGATTTGAAAAGCTTGTAGTTATATTATTTATAAAATTTGGATAAAAGCTAATGCCTATTGCAAAAAATACAAAGAAAATTATAAAATTCGTAAGCGGACCTGCTAATGATACAATGCCTTCTTCTCTCTTATTTAAATAATCATATATTACAGTTGCTCCAGGAAGGCCTATAAAAAAGCCAAATAGACTAGATAAGAATGTAAATGCTAATCCTTGTTCTGAGTATCTAAATGCTGCAATAGCACCAAAAAACCTTTGTGCTACTTCTCTATGCATAAGCTCATGTAAAACAAAAGTTAATGTAGTAGAGATAATAAATATCGGCAAAAAGTATAGAAATGAAAATATATTAAATGAAAACATACCATTATTAAATGCTAAATCAAATGCTATTGAAAGCACTAAATCCGCTACTAATATTTCCTTCAATTCTTCATTTCTAGATATTAAATAACGCATAATAAATCGATTATTATTTTAAATAATAAAATACTTTCTATAAAAAGAATAAATAAAAGGGTTTAAAAATATGATATGCATTATAAAATGTGGTGTTTTTTATGGATAAAGAGCTTTTGAGGAAATATGAACTAAAGCCACTTCCATATAATCTTGACGCATTGGAGCCATATATAAGCAAAGATATAATGGATGTGCATTATAATGGACATCACAAAGGATATGTAAATTCAGCAAATAATCTAATAGACAGATTCAACAAAGTAATAAATCAGGATGAAAAGAGTTACGATCTACAAGGAATAATAAGGGGATTAATATTCAATATAAATGGACATAAGCTACACTCTTTCTTCTGGGAAAACATGGCACCTGCTTCAAAGAGTGGTGGCAAGCCAGGTGGTAAGCTAGCAGATTTAATAGAAAAGCAATATGGTAGTTTTGAAAGGTTTAAGCAGATATTTACTGAAGCAGCAACATCATTACCTGGTTCTGGTTGGACAGCATTAGCATATGACAAAGAAACAGGCAATCTTAACATAATGACTTTTGAGAATCATTTCAATAATCAAATAATAGAATTACCAGTAATACTGCTTGTAGATGAATTTGAACATGCATACTATTTGCAATACAAGAACAAAAGAAATGACTATCTAAGCGCATGGTGGAATGTAGTAAACTGGAGTGATGCAGAAAACAAATTAAGAAAATACCTTTAATCTTCCCTCTACTTTTTTATATTTTAATTGTGTTTAATAATTCAATGCATATAAAAGAAATTTTTGATGGTGTATATATAATAGACAATAAATTGTCTACTTTGAATCTCGTTAAAGGAGAAAAGGTTTATGGAGAAGACTTGGTCAATATAGAAGGAAAAGAATATAGATTATGGAATCCAAATAGAAGCAAACTTGCTGCTGCATTGTCGCTTGGTTTGAAGAATTTCTATATAAAAAAAGGCTCTAAGGTTCTTTATTTGGGCGCTGCAACAGGCACTACTTGTAGTCATATTAGCGATATAGTTGGTAGAGAAGGTATAGTCTTTTGTGTAGAGATTTCTAGTATAGCAATGCTTAAGCTAGTAGAATTATGCAAAAAAAGAGAGAATATGATACCTATATTAAGTGATGCAAGAATAACAAAAAATTATGATTATGTAAATAATGTTGACTTCATATATGAAGATGTTGCTGCCCGAGATCAAGCAGCTATATTAAAAGAAAATGCAAAAATGCTTAAGAAAGGTGGATATGCATATGTAGCAATCAAATCACAGAGTATAAGCATAGTAAAGCAACCAAGAGAAGTATATAATGAATTCATAAGAGAAGTAAGCGATACATTTAAGCTTGTAGAGATGATTGATATATCAAAATTCCATAAGGCGCATGCCTTTGTTGTATTGAAAAGGTTATAAAATGAACGATTATAAAGAGATTAAATGCCCTTATTGCGGTTTTAAAAATTATAGCAAAAATAATTTTACTATATGCCTTTTTTGTAATGCATTAATTGAAAATAACTTAAAGCCAAATGATGAAAATATAAAATTAGTAGAAAAGATAATAAGTGATAAAAAAGAACAACATATAGATTTAAATAATATAAGCGATCCATTTATAATAAATGCTATAGGATCAGCATATGAATACGTTTCTGATTTTTATTATAATAATACTAACTATTATCTAAAAGATTTTATGGAAGAGAATGCAGAGAACAAAAGTTTAGCAAACTATTATAATACTTTATTTAAGATGTTTTACTACAAGGCTATAAGACTTGCAGAGAAATATGCAAACGAAACAAAAGATGATAAATATAGAGCATTGCTTGTTATGCTCTATTATAAAATAAAGAAGAAAGAGCTTAATTATTGGCTAGAAGAGATAAGTAATGAAGAAATGAAGAATTATTTGAAAAATGTAATTAATATAGATAATAAAAGTATAAAGAAAATAGATTATAATGACTACTTTTATATGTATCAGCTTGCAAGATTCTATGCCAAAGAAGGAAGAATCAAAAAGAGTCTAGAACTTTTAGAAAAGATAAAAGATGTAGATTACTATAGAATAACTTTGCTTATAGAAAAAATAAACTCATTTCTTAGCTCTTACTAGTAACATATGCATATTGTCATCGAAGCCTAAAGCATCTTTTAATACAGCTGCATCGACTGTAACCTCATTGCCTGTATATGGGTCATTTATATAGAATATATCTTTTTCATAGCCCTTTACTACCACCCAATGAGGAAATTCATCTAGATATGTATTTATTAAAGAGGCATTTACTAGCAATATAGGTATATACTTTGCAGAGAGTGCCTTTTTTATTAGATTTATACTAACTGGGGCTTTTGCTTCTTCTACATTAAGACTAAATGCCTTATCTTTAATCTCATTAAATGATGCTTCAAGTGCATCTAAATTAAAGTTCTCTTCTACTGCCATTTTCTTTTCATACCCTGGATCTTCTGTATTACTTATTATCTTAACATCTGCACCTCTCTTTGCTAATGCATAAGCCAAACCATACTTAGAACCATACCATATGCTTCCATTAACTGCTTCTTGCCATATCTTATATTCTTCTTCTTTATCTGGATTTACGTTTTTATTTAGAAACTTTAAAACCATTAATGCACATGCTGCTGCACTTGTAAATTCCTCTGATTGTGGATAAATGTCTATATTAAACTTAACACTATCCTTAATCTCTACATCTCTTATCTTGTCCAAAATGCTAAACTTCTTTGACTTACTATTTTTAGTATTCTTAGATGATTTTTTAGATATAGATTTTGCCATTTTATCACCTTTTAGTGCAGGGGGAGAGATTTATTCAATATTGAACTCTCGCAGGCTCTAAGCCAGCGGATCTTGAGTCCGCCGCGTTTGACCAGGCTCCGCCACCCCTGCACTTAATATAATTATGATAATCTTAATATAAACTTTTTCATTTAAATAATAGATTAGTATTTAAAATCTTTTTATCAACTTTAGGTGTTAATATGAATATTAAACAAATAAATGAGGTTAAATATATAATAGAGAAAGAAGGCAATATGAATGCAAATATAGTAATATTCTCAAATAATAAGCTTTTAGAAAATATAAAAAGAGATAGGACATTAAACCAAATAATCAATGCTTCAACATTGCCAAATATAATAGGCAATTTATTATTAATGCCAGATGCACATGAGGGTTATGGTTTTCCTGTAGGTGGTGTATTAGCTTCACCTGTAGAAGACGGTATAGTATCGCCAGGCATATGTGGCTTTGATATAAATTGTGGAGTTAGAGTTATAAAAACAAACCTTACTTATGATGAGATAAAACCAAAATTAAAGACAATAATAAGTGAGTTATTTAAAGCAGTACCAAGTGGTGTTGGAAGTAAAATAAAAATAGGCTTAACAGAGCATGATATAAAAAATATAGGAGAAGAAGGCGTTAATTATATTATAGATAAAGGTATAGGAATAAAAGAAGATATAGATTATATAGAAGAAAATGGATCAATGAAAGGAGCAAATATAGAAAAGGTAAGCCAAGAAGCAATAAAGAGAGGTATTGATGAACTAGGTACTATAGGGGCTGGCAATCACTTCTTAGAATTGCAAAGAGTAGAAAAGATCTATGATGACAATATTGCAAAAGAATATGGATTATTTGAAAATCAAGTATTGATTATGCTGCATACAGGTTCAAGAGGCTTTGGTCATCAAATAGCTAGCGATTATATAAAGAGGATAAGTGATTATAACAAAAAGAATAATATAAAGCTCGTTGATCCTGAATTAGGATATGCACATATATCAAATCATATAGCTATAGATTACCTAGAGGCTATGAAGGCAGCAGTAAACTATGCATTTACTAATAGAGAGATAATCACACATAATATAAGAAAGGTATTTGAAAGAGTATTTAATAAAAGCTTCGATGAATTGGGCTTATTTATATTATATGATGTAGCACATAATATAATAAAAGAAGAGGAGCATATAATAGAAAACAAGAGAGTTAAGGTTTTTGTACATAGAAAAGGTGCTACAAGGGCTTTTCCTAAAGGTAGGATAGAACTACCAAAAGCGTATAGAGATATAGGTCAACCTGTACTTATACCAGGTAGCATGGGCACATCTAGCTATATACTAAGCGGTATGCCTCAATCATTAACTGAAAGCTTAGGCTCTACATGCCATGGAGCTGGAAGAGTAATGTCAAGGCATCAAGCAGTTAGAGAGATACCGCCAAATAAGACATTATCGACAATGAGAGAAAAAGGTATTGAAATAATGGTAAAAAGCAAAAATCTAATAAGCGAAGAGGCTGAGTGGGCCTATAAGGATGTAGATGAAGTAGTCTCTATAGTAGAAAAGGCAGGTATATCAAAAATAATAAGCAAAAATAAACCTATCGGTGTTATGAAAGGTTAGTCATTTCAAATTTAGCTTCTTATAACAATTACTGCATACATATCTCTCTTTCAATAATCCTATATTTATCCAAGGGTCTTTTAATTCTATCTCTCTTGGCGCTCTATATGCCCCTTTATCTATAAATCTACCACAGACTGCACAGCTATCTTTCAATGCTTCTATCATTTTACTAAATTCTACAAAATCTATATCTTGTATTTCTTCACTTCTATATCCTTTATCTATTAAAGCTCTTTTCTTATTAATTCTAACCCTAGCCACATATCTTTCAGATTCCCCACCCAACACCTCCCTCATCTAATTAATATTACGCAGAACTTATATTTAAGCTTTTCTAACATATTAGATAAATATAAATGGTTAGTATTTATTACTTAAAAGCTTGATTAATTGGTTAAAAGTAATATTAGACTTTATTCCCATGTTATCAAATTGAGTTCTCGTAGCATTAAAGCCTAAAGAAGATATAGCTTCTATAACTTTTTTTATTGGTATAGAACCTATGCCTAGAGAAGAAGTTAAAAGACCGAGATGATAGAAAAAAGGTATATCTAATTCATTATTTATTGTCTTTATTATCTTCTCATTTGTATATAAGAGCATATTGCTTATTATATCTTTGTTGTATAGATTAGAAAGCCATAATGGGCCGCTAATCTGTGATCCTTTTTTATATAAACTTGATATTTTGCTTATGCTTCTTGTATAAGAAAATTCATTATTTTTAAAGAATATTAAGTAACCTAAATTCTCTATGCTATTATCTGCATATTTATAGCCTTTTTTTAATCTAACAAATACCCTTATATAATACATATCTGATATGCCTAACAATGGTTCTATGCCATAATCAAACTGTGCAGCAGTTTGAATGATTTTATATAATAAGATGCGCATGCCTACTTCTTTACATAGATATGTATGCAAAGGATATGAGCCATAAAAGCGAATACAAGCATTTCTATCTACGCCACATAATACAGGCATATCTGTTGCAGTAACCATTAATATTGTATTGTCTTTTACCAACTTCATAATATCATAAATAAAAGGAACAGGGCTTCCAAAAGGATCTAAATCTATTATATCAAATCTTTCTCTTGTTGAATTTGCAAAATGTTCAATGCTATCTATTACTACATTTGCATCTATATTATTGATCTTTAAATTTTCTTTTATAGTATTTAATGCATTCCTGTTTATATCTAAAAGAGTAATTTTATCTATATTCGCCTCTATCTTATATCTTATTCCTCTAATACCAGAAGCAGCAGTTGCATCTAATAGGCTTGCATTTTTTATATTCATTGCTTTTAAAAATGCTACAGAGATATCTCTAAGCCTTTTCATTTTTGGATTATAAAAGACATTGCTTGTATCTATTTTTACTAAACCTTCTTCTATCATTCGATCAATCCTTTTAGTTTTAGTATTGCATCAAGCAATCCATGTGCATATTCTATAGCTGCAAAAGAGGTTATATAATCATTTTTCTCAAGCCATGATGTAGAATCTCTCCTATAATCTTTTGCAAGCTCTACTATAAGCTTTTCTTTTTCACTGAGCTCTTTCTCATTAATCAAACTTATATTTTTATCAAACAGGTATATGCTCTTGTTTATTCTCTCTATAATAGAATCCATGAGATATTTAAAGATTTTTATTTTAATAAATATTGTGATATAGATGGTTGATATAGATAAATCAGTGGAGTCATACTTAGATGAGATAGATAATAGCTATTCAAGCAAATTTGGTATTAGTATATCACAATTCCTTAGACACCCAGAGCAATATACAGATAATAAAGAAGAATTGCTTCCTAAAATAAACTCATTAGTTAGCTATATAAATGATTATTTTGATAAGATTATGACATCGCTTAGTGATGAAAAGAACAGGTTTGACTCAATTGTAGAGAGTATTGATACACAAACAAAGACTATAATGTCAAAAATAGGTGAGTATGCAGAAAAGAACAATATACCAATAATATTTCCAAACTCAATAAATGTAAGCAACAACATAAGAGAGGATATAATAATAGATAAATATGATGAAAGCATTGATACATTGCTTAAAAAACTAGTAGAATCGTCTTTTTATATAGCAGATGTCTCATTTAGCTATAATAATTATAGTATAGGAAATTGGTTCTTTTCAACTGATAAAAGAGCTTACATATTAGCTTTTAACATACCAAAAAGCCCTGTAATAGATGTAGAAAATGCAAGAGCCTATTTGTTGTCATTAGTTGATAACGCAAAAATGGTATTAAGTAGATAAAATGATTATTGTTGTAACTGGAACCCCTGGTAGTGGCAAGACTTATTTTTCTAACTTATTAGGCAAAAGACTTAAGATAGAGGTATTGCATGTAACTGATTATGTCAAAAAATATGCATTATATGATAGAATTGAAGACAATGAATATATAGTAAGGCCAATGAAATTAAAAAAGAGACTTGAAAAAGAAATAAGTAGAAAAAAGGATCTTATTATAGAAGGCCATATTCTTTCTGAATTTAGGTTAGATAATGCAAGGGTATTAGTTAAAAGAGAGCATCTAAATAAAATTAGATCTAGACTAGAGAAAAGAGGCTATAGCAAAGAAAAGATAACTAATAATTTAATAGATGAGGCGATAGATTATTGCGGATTAAATGCATTTATGCACTATAAGAATGTATATGAATTTATAAGACCAAACTATAATGAGATAATAGAATTTTTAAAAGGAAAAAGAAAAAATAGATTTATAGAGCTATCTGATGAGCTAATAAAAGAAAAGATTATCTAACAACTAAAAATTTATATATTAAAGAAAAATAAAGCGGCTCTAGGATTTTTTCTTTATCTACAATTCTTGCATTGTTTGTATCTATATCTTCATTCTTTAAGTTCTTTAAAATCATTAAGCTTGCTAATTTTATATTCTTAATTAAAGTTTTTTCTATAGCATAAAGCTTACTATTATCTATAAATACAAAACTATGCTTATTTAAAAATTCTTCTGCGCCTTGTGCTATAAATGCATCTGGTCCTGGTCTTATCACTCTCAATAACTCATATTTATCAGTTATTAAAGCAATATACCCTTTATTTCCATTTAAGAAATCAATAGTTTTATATAATAAGAAACCTTGCTCCTCTAGCTGTTCTTTTAGAATAAGTGCCAATCTATTAAGCTCGCCTATGATTATATCTTCGCTTTTTTCTTTAATATTAAACTCAATGATTATAATCTCTATACCCATATCACTCAGAGATTTAATCAAGCTTTCTGCTTCATTTTTAGAGTAGCCTTTAACATAGAAATCTGTTACTTTAGGGTCTTTTAAAAACAATCTAGAGAAGATTGCAAATCTTGCTAAACTCTCTATTGATACACTAGCGGCTACATTTCTATCAGGATCAATAGGATCTATTACTACAAATTCGCTTTCAAATTTTCTTGAAAAACTATTGTCTAGGAATAGTTTATTTTTTGGATCTAATAAGATTGGTAATTTTGCTTTAGAAAAATATTCCAAAACACTTAGAAAATCACCAAAGAAATAAATTAAAAGCTCAGATAAATAACCAGAAAAACCTCTTGTCTTTATCTCTGAGCCATAAATTCCATGAGCTTTTAAGAATTGTTTAAGCAATCGCACTTCATCTTTTTGTTTCTCATTAAAATGCTCTAACAAAAACTTATTATGCAAAGGGGTTCTATCAACAGCAGTTGCTAATTCCTCTATTGAATCAATCTTTAAAGCAGGAACTATATCTGCTCTAAGTCCTGAATTTAAATAAAGCCTTATATATGGGTGCTCAGCATATTTCATTTCATATTTCTCTTCTTTTTTAATGATCTTTTTTATAGATTCTATGCCTTTTTCTACAGCTTTTTCTTTACCTAGCTTTTTATCAAATAAAATAAATATATCTACATCTGAATTTCCTTTTAAATTAGTGCCTCTTGCTAATGAGCCAACTACTCTTACTTCTGTATCTTTTGGCAATACTTTTTCTAAACGCTCTACAATCTCATTTGCTTGATCTATATAAAAATCATTCTCTTTTTCACTAGGTTTTATCTCTTTTAAAACTTCTTTAAATATAGATTTATACTTATTCCTGTTAGAATCCATGTTAGTATATAAAATAAAAAAATAAATAAGCCTATTCTTAGTTAAATCTAAATAGGGGCTCGTAGCTCAGCGGTAGAGCATCTCGTTCGCAACGAGAAGGTCGCGGGTTCAAATCCCGCCGAGTCCATAAACTTTTAATATTTTATTTATTATTTATAGAATATGAAAATATTAAAAATAAAATTACAAAGCGCTATGGAATATTTAATGACTTATGGTTGGGCTATTTTAGTAATTTCTATTGTTCTTGGTGCATTAGCAAGTCTTGGTATATTAAATCCATATACATTTGCTCCTAAGGCACAGCCTGGCTCTTGCCAAGTTTATAGATATGCCCAAGGATCAAATCAATTTCTTAGCTTAGTTGGCACTTGTACAGATATGCTTCCTGAGTATGTGGCGCAATTTAATTATCAAGCTATTGTAACACCAAATATTAAAGATCCACCATCTTATTCTATTTCTCTATGGGTTGATGAACCAGTGCCTCTTGGAACGTGGGCACCTGTAATAAACAAAGGTAGATGGTCTAATCCAACAGATTGGTATTTGTTAACACCTAATAGAAATTGTGGGAATGGCCAAGGAATTATATGGAGTATAGGTGCTTATCCACACATTTGGTGTGAAATCTGCTATAATTGGGGTAATAGCAATTGGCATTTTATAACAGGCATATATAATAATGCCACACAGCTAGAGCAGTTATATGTAAATGGTACTCTAGTTGGCTCTACAACATGTACTGCAGAAAATATTACTAACTACCCATTATGCATTGGATGCGGTGGAAATGGAAACTTTTATGGTTATATATCAAACATACAATACTATAATACAACTCTTTCTGCAAATGAAATAAAAGCACTTTATCAAGAAGGTATTGGAGGTGCACCAATTGATTTAAAGAACTTGATTGCTTGGTGGCCATTGAATGGAAATGCAAACGATTATAGTGGAGATAACTATAACGCGAAAGCATATGGTATAATATGGTACTCTACTTGGGAAAATTCTTATAGCCCTCCTTAATAGCAAGTTAATTTTAAATATCAAAACTTATAGATTAAGAATTAAATACTTTATTTTAGAAAAGAGTTATTATGATAGTTTATAATACGCTAAGTAGAAGCTATGAGGAATTTGTACCATTGCATGATAATGAAGTAAAGATGTATGTATGTGGTCAAACAGTCTATGATGATGCTCATTTAGGTCATGCAAAAAATTATATTGATTTTTCTATAATAGTAAGATGGCTAAGATATCTTGGCTATAAAGTAACTTATGTGCAAAATATAACAGATGTAGATGATAAAATAATAGCAAGGGCGCATGAAAGAGGAATGGAGCCTATAGAACTAGCAAGGTATTACGAAAGGAGATTTCTAGAAGATATGGAGAAGCTAAATATAAAAAAGGATGTAGACTTATATCCTAGATCACATGATTATATAGATGCAATTAGAGATCAAATACAAATATTAGTAGATAAAGGATATGCATATTATCTAGATGGCGATATCTATTTCAATGTAGCAAAATTTGAGGATTATACTAAATTGTCTGGCATGAAGCTAGAAGAGCTAAATAAGCATAGAATAGAACCAAAAGAAGGAAAGATAAATACTTATGATTTCTCGTTATGGAAGGCAGCTAAGCCAAATGAGCCATTTTGGGAAATTACTATAAGATTTAATAATGAGGAAAAGAAACTAAGAGGAAGACCTGGTTGGCATATTGAAGATACTGCAATGACATATTCTATATTTGGGCCACAATATGATATACATGGTGGGGCTACAGAATTAATATTTCCACACCATACAAATGAAATTGCACAGGCAGAGGCAGCATATGGGGTAAAGCCTTTTGTAAAATATTGGTTGCATACAGGTATATTAAAAATAAAAGGAGAAAAGATGAGTAAGAGCCTAAAGAACTTTATAACAATAAGGGAATTTCTAGAAAAATATGACCCAGAAGTTCTTAAGATAATGGTTGCTTCTTCTCACTATAGAAGTGAGATAGATTATCAAGAATCATTGGTTGAAAACTCAAAGAAAAAGCTAGAGTATATCTATAATTCATTTTCATTATTATATAATGCAAGAGAAAAAGAAACTAGTAAAAAAGATTTAGTTAAAGAAGAAATTAAGAAGTTTTCAAATGCATTTAAAGAAGCAATGAACTATGATTTTAATACACCAGAGGCTCTTAAGATATTGATTTCATTCTTAAGCTATATAAGAAGCTATATACAAGATAATGGTGGTATAGAAAAAGAAATAAAGGGTGAAGCAATCAGTTTTGTAAAGAATTACTCAAATATACTTGGTATATTAGAAAGAGAAGATTTATACAAAAAAGAACTTAGCAATGAAATATATAATCTAATAGAAGAAAGAGAAGAACTAAGAAAACTTGGTAAATATGAAGAGGCAGACAAGATCAGAGAGAGATTAAAGAAAGAATTTAATATAATAATAGAAGACACCGAATATGGCCCTATTTGGTATTTTTCAAAAGAAATCTAACAAGTATTATTTTTAAATAGAGAAATTAAATTATAAGTTAAATTGCTCTCAATCGAACTATTTTCAAATACTCCAAGAAATAATATATTATTATATACAAAAGCATCTGTATAAGTATAAAAAGTAATGTTTGTATTATTGTAACTAGTTAATTTTGTCTGAAAAACGAATTTCTTAATAATTATATTAGAAAAATTAATAGTATTGTTTGATATAAGACTTTCATTTATCTCATATGTAAAATAAGACTCTAAAATAGAATTATTATAAAACATCTTTTTAGCTAGATAAGAATTGTTGAATATAAAAACAGCGATACTGTTTGCAAGCGAAGAGTCGCCAAATAATATAGAAGAATTAAAATTATGTAAATAACCAACACCTTTATTTGGAAATTTGGATAAAAACAAATTAAAATTTACTAATAAAACATATTCTTTATTCTTAAAATATTCGTTTCCAAGCATTGTTAAGTAGCATATAGCATTTTCCTTTGATAAATTATGTTGTTTATAATTAATAAAAATTAGAATAACGAAAATTAGAATAATTAATAGTATAAAAGATATTATAGTTTTTATTTTATACATATGCATCAAAAATTAAATCTAAAAGGTAATAATTTATTTAGTTAAATTAATTAAAATGTTTAATGTCTTGTTTTCTTCATTCATTACTCTTGTTATGTTTTGATAACCTTCAAAGCCCCATTCACCATACACAACTCTTAAATTCTTATATGATGCTATCGCAAAGATCCAATATAAGTTAGGTTTTTTACCAATATATTGATTATATGTAAGATTTAATCCCTCATTTGTAAAGTTATATAGGTAATATACTCTTATTGGTATGTTTCTATATGTATAATTTATAATTTTATGCTGTGAATTCCCTAATATCAAATTAAAGTTATATAAACAAATACCACCGCCATGTTCAAACCAGTTATTATATTGCTCTGGATTATATAGATACGCAATATCTATGTATTCGGTAATCGGTTGTCTATTAAATAAACTTGTAAAATTATATGGTGGTGCTTTCTCTAATGTATTGGATGAGTAATATGCTTTAACAAAGGCATCTTCTGAGCAATTAGTGATATTAAGAGTATAATTGCTAAAAGATACATTTCCAAGTAGTATGGGTGGTGAGAACTTATTGATAATATTATCAATAACAGTAAAATTTAAAGTATAATTTTTAATTGTAGTATAAGTATTTTTAATTGTAGTATAAGTTGATATAGAAGTAGTTAAATTATATTCTGGTGTGTTTGTTCTTAATGAATAATAACTATAAATTAGAAGAATTATAATTATTAATAACAATAATAAAATTATATATTTTTTATTTAAAAATATGTTTTGCAACATCTAAATCACCCGTTTCATGTTTTCACATCTGCTAATGAATTATCAACTATAAAGGTATTAGATTTCGATGTAACTATATCATATACCTTAAATACTCCTACTTTATAGCTAATGTTTTGGACCATAATCCATGTGTTGTTTACTGGATTATACATGTACCAACCAATTTTTATTTCATCTGGGTTCTTGATCCAACCAGTATATGTTGAATTTCTTATATATAGTGGCTGGTCTGTTGGGGTTACTCCAAGCTTGCTATTAATATATTCTATAATATCTGTGTATGAATATGATATACCTGTAACTCTTGAAACTTCTAAACTACCATTATCATATGCTAGCACATAATCACCAACTCTTAAATCGGATATAGGTATAGTTGCTCCATTATATAGGGTAATTGTATCATTGCCAAGAACACAACCACCCCCAGAGGCTGTTGTTGAAGTTGAAGAAGTCGTAGACGATGTCGCAGTTGATGTTGTAGATAAAGACGATGTCGCAGTTGATGTTGTAGATAAAGTAGTTGTTGATGTTGAACTTCTTGTTGAAGTAGTTGTAATTGTTGTAGAAGTTGATGTTGAAGCTTCACAAGTTTCTTGTCTATAAACTGCACCAGAACACGTAATTTGACTTATACTTGAATTAGGACAATTGCTAGGACAACCACTACATACTTGTTCTTCTAGTGTACCATTACAAGCATACCAATTTTCACCACAATTGCATTCCGGTAAAGTCGATGTAGTTGATGTAGTTGATATTGTAGTAGATGTTGATGAAGTTGTTATTGATGTCGATGTTGATGTTGAACTTCTTGTTGAAGTAGTTGTAATTGTTGTAGAAGTTGTTGTTGAAGTAGTTGTAGAGGTTGAAGTGGTTGTAATTGTTGTAGAAGTTGTTGTTGAAGTAGAAGATGTAGATGTTGTTGTAGAGGTTGAATAGAAATAGGCAGTTTCATTTATTGGTGAGTTTATTGTTATTTGTGCACTTGGACTTGTTCCTGTATAGCTCTCATTACCAGTGCCAAGCCAATTCTTGAAGAAATAATTTGTATTTGGAGTAGCAACAATGGTAACTGGTGAAGATGCATTGTACCAATTGCTATTTGGTGATACAGAACCACCATTGCTAGGATTAGCAAGCATTGTTAGATAATATTGTGTTTTATAAGATGCAACAACAGTGCCATTTGAAATAGCAATTATATAGCCAGATTGGTTTGTTGCACCAAGACCAGAAGTGCTATTCCATATATATCTTGTATTGATTGGACCAGATAATGGGGAAAGGAATTTATAATAAATTTTTGAACCAGGGGCAACGCTTATATAAACAGGGAAGTTTGAGCAATAATAATATTTGTTATTAATCTCGAGAATTGCTGAGCTCGTAGCTGTTGTTCCTTTGCATATTTGAGTGTTTATCAATGAAAAAGAAATATTGACTGGTGGTACAAAATCTATTGTTATATTTGCACTTACATTTGCAAATGTTGCTTTTACGATTACATTACCAGTTGTATATGAGCTTATATAAGAAATCGCTTCACCATTTGAACCTGTTGTTGCAAAATTTGGTGATATGCTTGCATTAATAGAATTAGAAGTAAAATTAACTGTTGCACCACCAAGAGGATAACCAAGCATCTTTACAAGAGCAGTTAATCGATCCAATGCACCATTTGCTGCTTGTGTTGTATTTTGAGCAGTTAATGAAATAGTTAATGGTGTATTTTGCAAAAATGGAACAACATGGGCTTTGAATGAACCAACATATGCTTGTTTGCTTATTGACTCGCAAGAGCTATAATTACCACTTGGGCAGGGAGTAGCATATAAAGTTAATGAACCGCTTACAAAGGTACCTGTAGAAAAGGATTGAGGTATATTAATATTGCATATAATTGCTCCGCCACGCAATACAAACTTTGGTGCACATGAACCTGTAAAATTACCAAATGAACTACTTATCTCTGCATATGGATTTATTATTGGATAGTTCTCAATATTTGTAAGAAAAAGGGTAATTCTTGATGCTGTTGTATTTGAGCCAAAGACAAAATCTTGACAATAAGCACCATAAGTAAATGAACATGAATTAGGTACAAGAATTGAAGGAGCAAATACAAAGGTATATAAAGCAATTAAGGCAATAGCAGCTATTATCAATGCCCAGCCATAGGTAGTTAAATACTCTATAGCTGCTTGTGCCTTCTTTGCCTCTTTTTTGCTAGATTTTTTCATCTTATACCTATAGTATATATAATAATAGGTTTTTAATATTTTTCTATCTCTAAACTATAGAAAAATAGCCAGGGGGTAGATGTTGTATTATATAGTCTATATCATCAAAACCAAGCCTATTTGCAATGAGCTTAGCAAATTGTGATTTTTCTGTTTTGCCTGGTACTATATGAATCATGTCTTTATCATTTATTTTATTATAGGTAAGAGAAGGCACTATCTTAATCCTATCATGTTCTTTATCTAAGCCTATATAAAGCTCTAATTTAAGATTCCTAAACCATTCTCGCTCACCTTTAAGCAAAAAGCTTCCCTTAGCTAAATAGCCTTCTTGTGTAGATTTAGATACCTGCTCTCTCTTCAATGCATATACATCTATAGCATATTGCTTATCCTCCCATGCCTTTGAATAACAAGCAGCAAATTGAGCAACTTCCTCTTTTATGCTATAATCTGCATTTAAGCCGTTTTTAAGGATTACTAATGAAGCACCAAAGACATTAGCATGAAAAGCAAGATCGTTTTCTAAAAAATATTTTTTATTTATAATCTCATTTTCATTGGCATTTCTGCCACCAATGGCAAGCATATTATTGCTTGTAAAGAACCAATTGAACTTTTCATACCATTCTTTTTTTCTTATCTTTTTTACTTCTATTTTGCTTGCTTCTTTGTTTATTTCATTTATCTTCTCTTCTAGCTTCTTTATGCTATTTCTAATCCCTTCTGCTTTTTTTCTTAGTTTCTTGGCCTTTTCATAATATAAATTTGCATTCTCCTGTGCATTTTTTGTTATATCTATCTCTATCTTCATATTAATTCAATAAGAATTTAAATCTTAAAACATTATTTCTTTTAATGCACAAGTTTAAGAAAGGGGCTAGAACTGAAAGAGAATTGCTTCATATGCTATATAATCTTGGATTCTCAGTAATAAGAAGCGCAGGCTCTGGAGTAAATGCATTAAGCCCAGATATATTAGCATTAAAAGATAGGGTATGTATTGCATTTGAATGCAAAGCATGGGAAAAGAATAGATTGAGTATAAAAAAGGAGCAATATAATAGATTAAAGAAATGGTTTTTAAATACTAACTTTCCAGTCTATATAGGCTGGCGTATGAATGGAAAAGGTTGGTACTTCTTTAAGCTAGAGGAATTAAAAGAAAGCAAAGATTTTGGAATAACAAAAAAAGAGGCATTATCAATCAATAGAAGATTGTCTGATGTTATAAATGAATTGGGCTTGGTGATAGATAATGGAGATAAAACCAACGAGATATGAATTAACTTTTGAGCCTATAGAGAACTTTAAGTTTAAAGGTAATGAAACAATTTATGCAACAATAAAGAAGGAAACAGACAAAATAATAATGAATGCAAAAGAACTAGAAATAAAGAATGTCTCTATAGAAAATAATGAAAAGATAATTAAAGCAAAGTATAAGCTAAATACAAAAAATGAAGAGCTAATAATAAATTTAGATAAGAAGATTAAAGGAGATGTAAAGATAAATATTGAATTCATTGGCATAAATAATGACAAGATGTATGGCTTTTATAGAAGCTCATATAAGTTAAAGAATAAGATAGAATACTTATTAACTACACAATTTGAACCTACTGATGCAAGGGCAGCATTTCCTTGTTTTGACAAACCAGATATGAAGGCAAATTTTGACATAAAAATGATTATAGACAAAAATCTGGATGCAATATCTAATATGCCCATTAAAAAAATAGAATATAAAAATGGAAAAAAGATTGTAAGCTTTATGACTACACCTAAGATGTCAACATATCTTGTATATCTTGGTATAGGCAAATTCAGCTATTATAAAGATGAATTAGATGGAATAGAGCTAAGGGTAGTTACCACAAAGGGCAAAGAGGGATATGCAAAATTGCCTATGGAATATGCAAAGAAATTCCTATCTTTTTATAATGATTATTTTGGAATAAAATATCCTTTGCCTAAACTAGATCTGATTGCTATACCAGATTTTGCTGCAGGAGCAATGGAAAATTGGGGTGCAATAACGTTTAGAGAAAGCAGATTCTTAATTAATGAAGAAAGCCCTATTTTAGCAAAGACAGGTGCAGCAGAGGTAATAGCACATGAAATAGCACATCAATGGTTTGGTGATTTGGTAACTATGAAGTGGTGGGATTACTTATGGCTAAATGAGAGCTTTGCTACTTTTATGAGTTATAAAGCAGTAGCAAATACTATAAAAGAATTTGAAATGGATAAAGATTTTTATGTAAGTGTATTTTCAACTGCTTTGTCATATGATCAATTTAAGAGTACGCATGCAATAGAAACACATGTAAAAGACCCAAAAGAGATTAATGAAATCTTTGATAGAATAAGTTATGAAAAAGGGGCATCTATACTAAGCATGTTTGAGCATTTTGTTGGTGAAGATGCATTTAGAAAAGGTATAAACAAGTATCTAAATAAATTCATTTATAGCAATGCAACTACAGAAGACCTATTAAAAGCAATACAAGAAGAGTCTAATAAAAAAGAATTTGTAGAATTTGCTAAATATTGGATAAGCAAAGAGGGCTATCCCATATTGCTTGTCAATAAAGAAGATAATGTATTCAAAATAAAGCAGAAAAGATTTTTGATAAGTGGTATAGAAGAAGGGAGATGGCCTTTATATATAGAGTATTTGTCAAAGATAGGAAGAGGTAATATCTTCACAAAGAATGAAAATTTTGAAATTAAAGATAGCTACTTAAAATTAAATGCAAACGCGCATGGCTTTTATAGGGCTTTGTATACAAAAGATAACTTATCTATGCTAAAAGACCTTATATTAAAAAATAAGATAAATAATATAGATGCATGGAATATAGAAGAGGATTTATTTGCAGAAATGAAAAGCGGTTTAATAGAATTAAGCCATTACTTAGAATTTACAAATGATATAGAATCAAATGTTGGCTATCCAGCAAATCTATCTATATTATCGCATTTAATATATCTATATATCCTTAGCAAAAGCAATTATATAAGGAATAGAATAGAAAAGATAGCCCTTTCAAATATAAAAAGACTAGGTTTTGAAGAAAAGAAGATAGATACAATAGGAGATATAAGAATTAGGAATGCATCAATTAATGCACTAGCAATAATAGGCAATGAATTTATTAAAAGAGAAATAAAGAAGTTGTTAAATGAAGTAGAAAAGAATAGAAGGCTAATAGACTCTAAGAGTGCTATATATATAGCAAATGCAATGTTTGGCTCATCAAAAGAATTTGGCTTGTTCCTTAAAAAGTATAGATCATCTATAGATCCAACAGACAAAATGTATGCAATAGCAGCCCTTGGCAACTTTACAGATGAAAAGCTTATAAAAAAGGCTCTAGAGCTTAGCAGAAGTAAAGAAATCAAATTGCAAGATTCATTTTTCATACCATTATATGTTGGTTCAAATATAATTGGCAAAAAGTATATTTGGCATTTTATAAAGTCTCATTGGAAAGAAATTATGAAGAATTCCCCAGAAGGTGCACATTTCTTATCAAGGTATATAGAGGCACTTGCATTGATAGATGATGAAAAAGAACTTCTTGATATAAAGAAATTCTTCTCAAATAAAGAAAACATGAGAAAAGATATAGCAAGAGAATACAAACAATTAATAGATAGGATACAAGCAAACATAAGAGTAAAGAAGGCTATGGAGGCTCTGAAGCTATAGGGCAAAGCCTATAATAAGATGATGTACCATTAATAAATAATCTATCATCGCTTATTTCAGTATTGTTTGTATTGGAAAATTGAAAGATTACAGAAGGATTTCTTGTTTCATTTGCTATGCAACTATTTATTGATAAGTGCAATATTTTATAGTTTGCACCAAGATAAGGAAGATATGTGCAATTAGTATAGTTGATAAAATAAAGGCTTATTGTATTTGCTTTTCTATGCATAGATAGTGTTTCTATAAAGGTAACTACACAAGGTTCCATATTTGCTATATTAGATTGATTGCCTATTAAAAATATGCTAACATTGCTTGCTGCATCAAATGCATTTCTAAAATATGCATAGCTAACAGATACATTTTTGCTATTGATTATATTTGGCAAAAATACATAAATTAAAAGAAATGCAACTAAGAATATTACTAGTAATAATAAATAAAAGTACTTAAAATTATTTCCATTTTGCTTCTTTTCATTATCTCTTTTCATATAAGATCACTTATGTAGCAAGAGTTCATTGTGGAATAATTTGCATAATATACTATTGAAGTGCCATAGAAGTTATATAATGATATAGAATTATTGTTTGAATCTACAAGCTCTATTAAAGGTATTTGATGTTGTGCATAAAAGTTAAGGCATGAGTTTATATCTAATGTCTCATTGCCAACGCTACATGTATAAGTATTGATCTTAATCAATATAGCCTTTTTATCAATATTATTTAGTCTATTCAAAAGATCTTTTGCACAAGAGAATTGGGCATATGATGTATTTGTTATTCCAACTGCAACATATTGACTATTGTTTATTGCATTAATTACTTCATTTAGATAAGTTGTATGGTTTGCATTATAGGCAATTGCATATACAATAATTGCATAAACTATTGCAATTATGAATAGAATAGCAAATAATATGTGCCAATTTCTATAGACCTTTTTGTTATGTATTATTCTATGATGCAATTTTAATATAAGGTAGATTGCATAAACTATACCTATAAGAATAAGCCACATAAAGAAGCTAAATAGGCTAGAGTAAAATGGTACTAATGCAATATTGTCTTTATATGAGAATCCTGTCTTATTTGCCATGAATATAATAAAGCCTCTATTAAAATATTTTACAAAATCAAGCAATTGATTATTTGTAGTATGCAAAGTGTTTAATGAACTGCTTATATTGCTTAACCTTGAGAATATTAAATTTATAGAACCATTTGAAATATTTCTCAATAATGCTTGCTGTTCAAAGCCTAAATATGCTAATTTAGAATTATTATTACCATTGAGCTCAAAATATAGCATTTTTACAGTATTATTATTTGCTAACCTTAATGTATTGTTATAAGTAGTAGATAACTCATTATATAACTTTGTTACATTTTCAAATAATTTATAAATTGTTTTATTCATCTGTGTTAGATTTATGAAGAGATAATTAGTAGTTAATATAGAGTAGTTTTCTTCTAATTTATTTAGTGCATTAGCCAATGTTTTATTATTCAATGAAGTAAGCAATAGTGTTGATTCATTTACAATTTTTCCATAGCCAAAGAGAGTTGTATTCAATATTGTATTCAATTCATTTGTTTTCTGCTTTATTATTTTTGGTTCTACATAAGTATCATATTCATAAACAACATGCATAGCCAAAGAACCTATTTGCGAATCTGTTAAAGGAAGTGAATTTATGTAATTCAATTCTTTCTTTGTATTATTTAATATTGTATAGTTAAAAGTTAGCATACCTTGAGTATTACCACAAAAACCAAGTGCAACACAATACCAAGGAGCTGAACTTATATTTGTATAATAATTACAAGTTGCGATTTGTTGATTTGTTATATTAGGCCCTGGAGAGAATAATGGATTTGCAGGCATAGAAAATGTTATGTTGTAAATATTTGCAAATGCATGATTTATTCTATTTAGCTCTATTGCTATATTGCTATAATTAACTAAGGCTATTGCTGAATAAAAGTTAGTAAGATTAGTTGTTAAATTGCTATATTGTGATTCAAATTGCATTATACCTCTTCCTAAAGGACCTGTAGGACCATCAGTCTTATACAAAGCTATTGAGCAAACAGGTACTGATTGACATGATTGACAATGATTAGATAATGTGCAAGTATAGCCATTATCTAAACCTGTTTCCCTTAAACAATCATTTATAGCTGCTTGAGATGAATTTATGAATTTAAGCATATTATTATTTAAACTAGAGAAATTTGCATAGCTAATTGCTTTAGACAATATAAAAGGCTTTATTATATAGAAGATTTTTGTATAGTTTGTAACAAAACCAGTATTGTTTAGAAGAAAGTAAGGGGTGAGATTAGAATAGAATAGAGTATATTCGCTTCCGTTGTATGTTATATTTACAATACTTAGATTTTTTATAAATGCCTGTGGTATATACTGAGCTAATAGAAAAGAGGGATTTGCATTTATTAAGAAAGGCACAAAGAGTAATAACAAAAATACTAGTTTTCTCATGAAAATCAAAGATTATTAAGAAAAAAAGTTATTTAAATATTGAGGAAAAGAAAAGAATAGAAAAATAAAAAATAGAGAAATTAAACGCTGGCATTAGATAATAACATGTTTATGAATTCATTGCCAGCTTGTATTGTCTCGTTTGCTGTATAACCTGCTATTAATATTCTGTTTGTACCGAATGCCTTTACTATTACTGATCCTGGTCCAAAGCTGCTCTTCAATGTTGGTGTTGCATTGAATATCTGTGCTGCTACGCTGTTTACATAGTATGAACCAATTACTATTAGGTTAGATGCATTGTTTGCTTGTTTATCAAGTACTACAAGTGGATTTGTTGCTGTGTTTATAGGTACTCTTGTATATGCTTGTGATACGCTAGGTGTTGCTGTTAAGTTTGTTACATTTGTTATTTGGCATGATGTTGTTGAAGGTACGCATTTTGCTGTTACATTTGCTACTGTTACATTAGGCAAACCAATATTTGCTAATGTTTGACCGACTGTATAGTTGTAGTAGTGCTCTAATGTTGCAGTTGTTGCATTGACTGGTCCAACTACAAAGCCAAGTGTATCTACTCCTTTTGCAAGATCAACTGTCAATGATGTTGGAGATATGCTTGCAACTTCGCTTCCTTTCTCTGTTCTAAAGCCAACTGGTGCTTGTACATTTGCGCCAATTGTACTTATATATGTCATGTTGTTTGCTTGTCCAGTCAATGAATAATTGAGCTGGAATAGATTGCTTGCTGCTGCAGATGCACCTGCAGTTGAATTATATATTGCAAAGCCTAGATAATCATTTGCTGCTGTATTTCCTGGTATTGGAGATTCACTTAATTGATATGTAAAGTATTGAGAGGCTTCTCCTTGCTTTGCTGCATAACTTGGTGTTATAACGAATTGTTGTATTGGCTGGCCGTTTTGTTGGTTGTAAAGTACATTTGTTGATGTTGTTAAGTAAGGATATGGTGTAGTACCTACTTGATAGAATAGACCTACTGGTAATGAATTAAGCTGTGCCAAACCTTTATCTGTTATTATATTTCCACTTGCATAGGTATTTGCACTTATTACAATAGCATTTTGTGTAGGTGTAACAGAACCTAAAGCATTTGCAGGTATTTCTAGATCAAGTACTACATTACCTGATAAAAGTATATTGCCTAAATAAGCACCGCTATAGCTTAACAGAATATTACCACTAACAGGTATAGAATTGCTTATTGCATTACCTGGAGTATAGCCTACTTGATCATTAATATTGTTGAATACTACATTACCGCTCAATGTCACATAACCTAATACATTACTATTATTATATATAGGTACTGATTGTGGCCCAAAGTCAACTTGACCACTTAAAACCATTGTATTGCTACTTATTGCGGTATTGACTGGTAAGGTATTGCTTGTTACTTCTACATTGCCTCCAAAAGATAATGTTAAAGGTGATTTACCACTTCCGCTAAATAATATTACATTTGCTGTATTAATTAAGGTATTTACTGTTATATATGCTAATGCATTAGCAGGAGTACCTAATGCTGGAACATTTGTTGCTGTAACTGTATTGCTATTCCAACCCAGATTTGCATTAAATACTGCAGGTATAGTTGAGTTTACATTTACTGTAAGCCCTGGTAATGCTTCGCTTACTTTTATATTAGTAACATTGAAGAGGCTACCCATTGATGTATTATATGAGCCTTTTCCACTCTGTGAAGTGAATGATAATGTTTTAGATAATGTTGTGGTAGCTGTATTTGAAGGATAACCTGTTAATGTAACAAATAGATTAGGGTTTGATGCACCACCTATAAAACTACCTTCTATTCCTTCGATACTTACATTAATAGGCGCACTAGCGTATAATGAATTTACACCCATTGCATTTGCAACTTCATTTAACTCATATGGTGTGAGGTCATATACTACAGTGTTGTTTGACTCGCCCATGTAGCTAAATGCATTAGGTATTGAGCTTGTTACTGTTAGCAATTGTGCTGGCTCTGTTATATTCTTTGGTGCTGGAGCTCCAGGTTTAGATGAGCCAAGGCCAAGGTTTTCATATTCTTTGCTTGATACATAGCTTGTTGTGAATGTTACTGGATCAAAATTGCCAGAACCTTGTGTTTCACCAACGAATGTTAATTTCCATACTGCTGGGTTTGATATGAAATTGAAGCTTTGTTGTGGTGTTAATGTTTGTACTGGTGTTGTATTATAGATTACTATTTGTTGCAATTCATTTAATTTTGCATTAGTGCTTGTTGTTGTGTTTGTCCAACCAAGCAATACATACCAACCTTTGTCATATGTTGAATTGAATGCTTGTCCACTTGTTAAGTTGTAGACATTTGAATATAGCTGCAATTGTGCCCATTTTTGGTATGCATATAAGCCTGGGAATGTCTCGCCAACTCTTACATATAATTTAGTTCCTGATATATTGAAGCTCTTTAATGTATATGGTGGTATTGCTGTCTCATTTACCAATTGGCCTTTATAATAAATTGCAAGTGCTGCCTTTGAAGTGCCATTTTGTGTAGGATATGATAGGTCTTGCAATTCTACCATGAATGGACCGCTTGTTATGTTGTGACCAACATATACAACTTGCAATGGTGTTAATGATTGAGCTATTTCTAATTTACTATAACCAAATACGACATTACCTGATGTAAAGCCAGTTGGTGCAGTTGGATAATTACCACTAATTATTGTCCAATTCTCACCAAGCAATGAAATTGTAGATGTCTTTGTTGTATTTGCCATTGTATTTGCAGGTATATTGAATTGGATTGGGTTTTGGAATACAGCTTGTACTGCACCGCCTGCATCTATTAATGCAAAGCTCTTTGCATTTTGATCATAGACAGGAAAACCAGTTACCCACAAATACTCGTTTTCGTTTCCAACGCCAAAATTGCTTGCCAAGCTTGGTACTTCTTGTGGTGTTATTCTCATTATATTGTCATAACTACTGTTTGTGAATGTTGTAAATGAAACACCACCACCATTATAAGTAGGGGTTACACCAATGCTTGTTGGAGCACCATTAATAGCTGTATATGGACTTGCAGCTGGTGAGGTTTGAGTAGAATATGTTTCTGGATATGCATATTGTGTACCAGTACCACTTTGTGGTATTTTTGTATATTGTGGTAGATTCATCTTTACTGCTCTGTTTAAAACAGAACCTATTAATGCACTAAAGCTATATGAACCACTTACTGCACTTAATCCTCTTACTCCAAGCTCAACCTGCTTGTTTGTCAATGAGCAAGCAGTGCTTGTTACAACACAATGCAAGTTTTGCTGACCAGAGACAGTTGCTGTTACTGGTGTTGATGTAAATGCCAAGTTACCAATTACTGCAGCAATATTTGCTGCTACAACACCATCTGTTATTGCTGCTTTTGAACCAACAACAATTTGTACTACTGGTTGGCCTTGATTATTTATTATTTGTACATTTTGGAATGTTACTGGTGCTGCGCTTGCTAAGCCAATTGCTAGTGTTGCGACCAAAGCCGCAATACGCTTTACATTTAGACTTTTCATAACATCATCTAAGCAAATTAAAAATGAAAAGTTTAAAAACTTTGTTAGTCATTATTAAGTAAATTGCTATTTAAATTCGTCAAAAGCAGATTTAATAATATACAATAAACTTAATATTTAGATTTTTGATCAATACCATATCTAAAAATAAATCTTTTTGTTTAATATATTAAACAATGAGTGATTCAATAAAAATAGCTAGATTATTTGGTATAGATATTGAATTGCATTGGACCTTTATATTACTATTATTAATAGTAGCATTTGGTGGTCTTCTCTTCTTTATCCTTATCCTATCATTATTCATTTGTGTATTACTCCATGAGCTAGCACATTCAATAACTTCAAAGAGAAATAAGATAAAGGTAAATAAGATTGTATTACTTCCTATTGGGGGCATATCAGTAATAGATACTATAAATATAAAGCCAAGAGTATCTTTTAAGATAGCATTAGCTGGACCTTTAGCAAGCATAGTCCTTGGCCTATTCTTTGGTTTAATTACTCTAATAACACCTAAAGGAATAGTAACTTATTTCTTTCAAAGCCTATTTATACTAAATATCTTGCTAGGTATATTTAACTTATTGCCTGCTTATCCTATGGATGGAAGTAGAATACTAAAAAGTTATCTAGAAGAAAAGAGCAATGAAGAATATGCAACAAGAAAGACAATTAGAATAAGCAAAATGCTTATTTATGGAATTGGTGTATTTACTATAATCTATGCAATACTTATCAATACAAGTCTAGATAATAAAACCTTTATTATCTTCTATGACTTCATAATACTATTCTTTTTGTATGGAGCAACAAAGAGCGAAGAAGAGCTTCTTAATCTAAAGAAGATAACTAAGAATATTAGCATAGAGAGATTAGTATCTAAGAATTTTATTATAGTAAAGAAGATTAGCTTAGAGCGCTTATACAAAATACTTGTTAGATATGGACCACATTATTATATAATAAAAAGAGATCATGGATATAAGATAATACTCATAGCAAGGAATAATAATATAGAGCTAAAGCCTATAAAAGAGATACCATATAATAGAGGTGTAGTAGATACATTAATAGATTTAAGTGATTATGGAATAGGTATAGTAACAAAAGGGCATAAGCCTATAGGCATAGTTACTGCCCAACATATAGAAACTTTCCTATCATTGCATGAAATGCGTTATAAGAGAAAATTTATTAATAATAGATGAATAAAAGAATAATATAAGGCGACAGAATTGCTTTATATAAAAACATTGACATTAGAGCATTTTAAGTCATTTAAAAAGGCTAAGATAGAATTCAAAAAGGGCTTTAACATTATAATAGGGCCTAATGGCTCTGGAAAAAGCAACATCTGCGATGCGATCTTATTCTCATTAGGAGAGAGCTCACTAAAGAGGCTTAGGGTTGATAAGTTTAAGACACTATTCAATAATAATGAAAGCAAGTTCTTAAGAGTAAGATTAGATCTAGATGGCGATGAAAAGCTATATATAATAAGAGAGGCAAGATCGGATGGAAGGGCTCGTTTTATAGTAAATAATAAAAAAATGAAAAAAGAAGAGGTAATAGAGATATTAGAAAAGCACAGAATATTTGTGAATGAAGTCACTACTATAGCTCAAGGTGAGATTAACAAGCTAATAGAGATGAACGCAAAAGAGAGAAGAGAATTGATAGATACTACATCAGGTATAAAAGAATTTGAAAGCAAAAAAGAGGAAGCACTTAAAGAATTAGATGAAGTAGAAACTAGAATAAGAGAAACAAAGCTTGTGCTTAATGAAAAAGAGGCATATCTAAAGGAATTAGAAAAAGAAAAAGATTTAGCAAATCAATTTGTTGAGCTAAACAAAAGGGCAAAGCTTCTTAATTATAGTATTTTAGCCAATAGACTAGATTCTATAAGAATAGAATTAAACAAAGTTAATGAAGAGTTAAGCAAAATTGAAAATGAAAAGAATGCATTAAATAATGATATATTAGATCAAACAAATAAAGCAAATGAACTAATTAATGAAAGGTCTAGCATAGAAGAAAAGATAAACAAAGGGTCTATGAGCAATGCAGAATTTACAAGAAAACTAAGCGAGATAGAGAGCAATATTAACTATATTAATTCAAGATTAAATGATATAAGCAAAGATATAGTTGAAAAAAGAACAAACTTAGATAATGAAAACAAAAAGATTAATGAGCTAAAGAATAAGATAAATGAAAACGAGAATAGGAAAAGTGTAATAAAAAAGAGATTAGAAGAGTTGAATCTAGTAATATCAAGCAGTGAAAATCAATCTACAAATATTGTTGAGATTATTGCGAACTTAAATAAGGAATTAGCTTCTTTAAACACAGAAATAATAGATATAGAAGAAAAGGAAAGGATTGCAATTGAGCATATTGAAAAGAGAAAAATAGAAGAAGAAAAGTTAATGGAATTATCAAAGAAAAAAGATGATATAGAAAAAGAGCTAATAGAAAAGAAAAATAGGCTAAGCAATTTGATAAAAGAAGAATATAATCTAAACAAGGAAAAGGCGCAATTAAGTAATGAACTTAATGAAATTAACAAGAAGCTCATTGATATAGGAGAATATACATACAACAGCAGAAATGAACTATTTGAACAGCTAAAGAATAGTTATAATGGATTTTATGGTAGGGTAATAGACTTAATGGAATATGACCAAAGCTTATCTTATGCAATTTATGCTGCTCTTGGTCAAAGAATACAATATTTGGTTGTAGATAATATAGATACAGCAAGCAAGATAATAGATTATTTAAAGAAGAATAATCTTGGAAGATATACTTTTATACCATTAAAGAATATAGCATATAGTGAAAGCAAGGATAGCAATGGATTATTGCTTAATCATATAACCTATGATCCTAGATTTGATCCTGTATTCAAGTTCTTATTATACAATACCTATCTTGTAAATAATATAGATGAAGCAAAAAGACAAGGAATAGGAAATAAGAGATTTGTTACTATCGAAGGCGATTTAATAGAAGCAAGTGGATTAATAACAGGGGGTTCATTTAAAAAGAATATAGATCCATTAATAGCAGAGAAGGCATATGAAAGTGTAAAAGAAGAAAAGAAAAAGAAGGAAGAGGAATTAGCAAATATAGATAAGAAGATCTTTGAAACAAGAAAAGAGTATGCATTATTACAAGGTGAGATAGCAAGTTTAGAAAAAACGCTAGAAGAAATAAGAAATGAGATGCAGAAGAAGATAGAAACGAGTAATATTAATATAGATGAGATAAAAAAGAGAAAGGAAGAGCTTATCGCAAAAAGAGATGAAATAAGCAAAAAGATAAATGAGCTTATAGAAAGCAACATAGGAAAAGGAAAGATAGATATAGAAGAAAATAAAAAAGAAAGAGAAATGATAAGCATAGAATTAGCAAAGATAGAAAAAGAAGAGGAGATATTAAAATTACAAATAAGTGATATAGAAAAAGAGATCAAAGAACTAAATAAGACTATAGCAAATGATGAAGAAGAATCAAATAAGCTATCTATTGAAAAAGAGAAATTAGAGAAGAGCAAAGAGAATATATTAAGAGAGATGGAATCATTTAACAAAGAAAACAAAGAGCTATATGACAAGATATCACTGATAAATAACAATCTAGCTGAAGTTCAAATAAAGATAGAGAAAAATAAAGAGAAGATAAGCAGCTTGGAAAGGATTGAAAATGAATATAATATAAAGAAAACTCAGCTAGAAGTAAGAATAAGTGATATAGAAGCAGAGATTAAGGCATATAACATAGATGAGCCATACATAAAAGAAGATCCTTCTATATTAGAAAATGAGCTAAAAGAGGTTAATGAAAAGATAAATAATCTTGGTGGTGTCAATCTAAAAGCACCAGAGGTATATGAAGAGAGGAAGAAAGAAGTAGATTCAATGAAGGAAAAAGTAGAAAAGCTAGAAAGTGAGAAGAATGAAGTGTTAAGGCTTATAGAAGAGATAGACAAAAGAAAAGTAGAGACATTTATGAAGACATTTAATGAAGTTAATAAAAACTTTGAAAAATTGTATTCTTATATATTCCCTGGCAAAGCAAGTATAGCCTTAACAAATCCAAGAGATCCATTTAATAGTGGTCTAGAGATATTGATAAAAGATAGTAATCTAAATCTAAGTGTTAAGTCAGGTGGCGAAAAGGCATTGCTTTTGTTGATGTTATTGTTTTCGATACATCTATGCAGACCATCATCTATTTACATATTTGATGAGATAGATAGCGCTTTAGATAAAGAAAATTCCATAAAGCTATCTTTGCTTATAAAAGAGCTTAGTAAAAATGCGCAGTTTATAGTGGTAAGCCACAATGACTCAACTATTTACAATGCAGATGCAATACTCGGTGTATATAAAAGTGAAGACGGTTCAAAGGTAGTTGGTATAGATGCAAATAGATTAATTAATGAAAAAAATGAGAAGGATAAGAATGAAGCTCAATAAGTTGCTTATAAATTTGCTTTATATATTGCTTATCTTAGCTATAGTTGCATATGCATTTACTAGCAACATATTAATAGGCATATTTGCATTTTTCATTATAGTGCTTATTTTTTCAAGCGAAATCACTTATAGCTCAAAAAATATAGGGGTTAAAAAGACGATGATAGAATTTGCTTTGTCAATAATAGCTGCTATATTGACTATTTATGGAATTGGCATCTTGCTTGGCACTCAAGTACCAATAGATACTGTAGCTAGCTGTAGTATGCTTCCGCATCTAAATAGAGGAGATTTAGTAATAATACAAGGTATAAAAAACTATAGCTCTTTTGTAAGCAATAATAAAATACCTACAATAAACATGAGCCCTTATCTCTTTAGCCTATTTAATGAAAGTATAGAAAACGAGCTTGTATTGTATCTACCTTATTATAATGATAATAAGTCAAATGTATCTTTAAATGGTGTGATAATACATAATAGATATAATGTAGCATTATATAGTTTGGTTTGTATAAGCAGATTGCTTGGAGCAAATGATAAAAATTTAGGACAATGTGTAATACCAAAGCAGATAGGTATAATAAGATTTAACTATACCATAGAAAATGTAAGTATTAATGGTAAGATGTATAAGATAGTCGATAATGATGAATTAATTTATGACAATAGAGTAATAAAAGAAAATTATACGATGCCAATAATAGTATATAGAGCAACGCCCCCTGATTCTTTTAGTGGTGATATAATACACAGAGTTGTTGCAGCAATAAGGGTAAATGATACTTATTACTTTATAACAAAAGGCGATAATAATAATGCATTCGACATACAATATTATAATAAGCCGCCTTCAGAAAACGAAGTGCTTGGTTATATGGTGTATAGCATACCATTACTTGGTTATGTTAAACTTATAGTTTCTGGACAATTAGCGCAGCCTTTAGGTTGTAATCAAAGCATAATTACTTAATAAGCTCTTTTATTTTTGATATATCACTAAAGTTTTTTAATATATTTTCTCCTTTTATATCATATTTCTTATCGTTTACTAGGAATGAATTAATACCTATAGATTTAGATACATTAAATAGGTTCATAGAATTAGTTATAAAGATAGAATCAATTGCTATCTTCTTTGCCTCTTTAAAAAGTTCATCAACAATGTAATTATCACCAAAAAGGCCATTATTAAAATAACCTGCTAAGCCCGCATGCAATATCTTATATCTATTAATCTTCTCAATTTCAGGAGTTAATATGTATATATTTATATTGTTTTTTATAGACCAATTTATGAGCTCTAAAACTCCTTTCTTGACTAATGGCAATGCATGGCCAAATAGATTATAGAAAGCATAGTAAAGATCATTTATAAATACATCTTTTTTGTTTATTAAGCCCTCTAGTTCTATTCCAAGGTCATAAGAGATCTTATTAAGCATGCTAAGAGGGGTATATTCAATATATTCTTCTGGATTTTCTATATTAATGCCAAATACTGATCTTATTGCTTCTTTTATATAAAATGCTTCATCTTCATCTGTTTTATAATAGAATATACTGCGCGTATCAATGAATAAAGTTGAAACCATAAATCTTATTTCATTATAAAAAGATTTAAACTTTTCATAACCAAGTTATAAAATTCAAAAGAAAAGCCTTTAATAATATTTTTTATTAAAAATAATATTAAGTGCGAGCGTAGTCTAGCCTGGTAGGACACTGCCTTGCCAAGGCAGTAACCCGGGTTCAAATCCCGGCACTCGCATCAAATGTGATAAGATGCATGAAATTGTTTGGCTCTATTTATTTGATACAGGAAATAAGATTGAACAAGACGAATTAAACAAATTATTTAATAATCCAGAGGATTTTACTAGTTACGAATATAAAAGACCGCAGCCAGAAGAAATACCTACTATAACAATGCCTTACGTTTTTAATTTTAAAGATGAAGTAATAAATATAAAGGATAAAAAAATAGAGCTAAAAGTACAGGTTGCCTTTTATTATTTTGGCGTATATAGCATAAGAGTAAGATATCAAACAGAGGAATTTTCAATAGCTAATATTATAGACATGACATTCAATGATGAGATAAAAAGGGCTATAGAAAAGATTGTTATAAAATCTTCTAAAAAGGTAGAGAACCAACTAAGCAAATTATATAAGCTAAATCAAAAAAGAGAAAAAGAGACATATAGATTTTATTTCTTCTTAACAAGAGCAAAGGAATTTTTGAATGAAAACAAAGATTTTGTAGCAGGTTTGATGATTGATGAAAAAGAATATAAAAATCTAGACAAGAACTATGTAGATGCATTGCTAAATAAGAATATAAGGTATAGCGAGGATAGCATATTATTAGCGGGTTGGGAAAGTAGTGTTATGATCGATACAGAGCCAAGTCATGAAATAGAACTTATACTAGCAGAAGTTACAAATGCACAATTTCTAGTTACAAGAAGAACAAACAGTGAGATAAATGAGATTATACAAAGAGTACATCTAGATATAGGGTCAACTTTTCAAAATAAAAGCTCTATTCTTAAAAGATTACATTTTGAGTTAGGATCTAAGCTATATGAGGGTCATGGCTTATTGAATTTAATGAATAATATAGTCTATGGAACTGGTGAATGGTATTTATCTAGGGTATATAACTTATTCGCAAGTGCAGTAAATTTAGAGAATGAAATAAGCTCTTTAGAAAAGAATATAGAATATCTTAATGAAATGAGAACATTTATTAATGAACAATTGGCTATGAAAAGAGAGGATATGCTAGAGATTATTATAATAATACTATTTGTAGTTGAAATATTAGTAGAGACAATCTATCTTATGAAATAACGAAAAGTATAAATACTTTATAAACAAAATATAATTTGGTTTCCTTTATTTAATATGAGAATCCTTATTGGATTCAATTAAGACTCTAGGCAATGTTTAAGTGATGATAAAAGGCCAAAATAATCGATACCAGTTGATGCTGCTGGAGGGCTCCGCTATCAGATTCCGACAGCCATGCAAGTCTACTCTATGGCTTCATAGAGTGGCACACGGCTCAGTAACGCGTAGTTAACCTACTGTAAGGAAGGGGATAACCTTGGGAAACTGAGGATAATCCCCTATAGGCTAAGGTCTCTGGAATGAACCTTAGTTCAAATGGTAATACGAAATGCAGTATTACCGCCTTACAATGGGACTGCGTCGGATCAGGCAGATGGCGGGGTAATGGCCCACCATACCTTTGACCCGTAGGGGCTATGTAAGTAGAAGCCCCGAGAAGGGCACTGAGACAAGGGCCCTAGCGCTACGGCGTGCAGCAGGCG
>JAGDXY010000016.1 GCA_023256495.1 Microcaldota archaeon | reverse complement strand
AAATACAAAAAAAAGCTACGCAAAAATACAATATAAAAACTTAAAGATAATATATAAGCAAAGAGTTATAAAATTCTTGAATTTTGATAAGCAAGAGACTTAGAAAAATTAAAAAAGAATACAAAAGGAATTCGCTAAATGAAAAGAGTATAGATTTAACAATAAGATTAATAGAGAAATATAAAAAAGAAACATTTAAAAGTATATCTATAAAAATACCTTGTCTATGTTATTCCTCGATAATCAGAGATAAATATAAAAATCTATCTTCTTTATTTTTATTGGGGAATAAAATGGCTGAAAGAATAGGAACAGAAAAGATTGAGAAGGAGGATGGATACCTCTACTATGTAGGAAAAGACGGCTATGTATGGGCAGTACCAATGAAAAATAATAAATCTGGCAAAAAGCACAAAGTAGGATCAGAAAAGATTGAAGTAGAAAAAGGCTATCTCTATTTTGTAGACAAAAACGGATATGTAGCAAGAGCAAAGATGAACAGAGCAGGAAGAAAGCCAAGTGCAAAGAAGGCAAAATCAAAGAAAAGATAATGGTTTTTCTTGTTTTTTTCATTTTTTATTTGAATTTTAGCAAAAGATAAAAATATTTTTAACTTAAATATTATTTATCTCTTTGTGATTTATATGGGATATACAAAGTTTGAAAAGGCTAGAATTATTGGGGCTCGTGCTCTTCAATTAGCCTATGGCGCACCGCCTTTAATAAAAGTACCAAAAGGTGTTTATGATCCTTTAGAGTTAGCTGAGCTTGAATTTGAAAAAGGGGTAATACCAATAGTAATAATAAAGGCTTGATTTTATGGAGGAATATGATATAGTTGTTGCTGGTGCTGGTGTAGCAGGTTCATTAGCTGCAGCAAGTGCAAGGATAAATGGAGCAGAAAAGGTATTATTGCTTGATAGAAATGATATAGAACATGCAGGAAAGAAAACAAACTGGGGTTGGGTATGCGGGGATGCAGTAGCAAAGACACATATTGATTTTGTTAGCAAAGAACTCAATCTCTCATTTGGAAAAGAAATAGACCAAAAAGTAAATGGGGTTTATGTATTAAGCCCTGATTTATCTACAAAGTTCTTATTTGAAGGAGAAGGATATAGCTTAAATAGACCAGAATTAGGTAGAAGCCTAGTAAATTTTGCAATAAAGAAAGGTGTTGAGTTTAGAGGGGGCTATGAAGTAGAGGGGCCAATAATAAAAAATAGTAAAGTAGTTGGTGTATTTGGAAAAGATGAAAAGAAGCAAAATTTTGAGATATATGCAAAGATAGTAATAGATGCACTAGGTATAGCAAGTACTTTAAGAAGGAAGTTGCCACAGAATGAATTTATAGATAGAGAAGTAGATATTCATGATATAGAAGCAACTGGTAGATATATTGCAAAAGTAGATATTAATGATAATGATTTAAACTACTATGATAAAGATAATGCAATCATACATCTAAACCAAGAACTAGCACCTGGTGGCTACGGTTGGGTCTTTCCTAAAACAGGTAATAGAGTAAATATAGGTGTTGGAGTAGAGAAATCTAGTTTAGAGATTAGAAATAAGAAACTAAAGAAGAACGATAATTTGCATTCTTTAATAGATGCATATGTTTCTTGGAACAAAGCAATTAAGATAAGAGAGATAGACCAAACAGATAATAATGGAAAAGGCTATTGGTCTGTATCTGTAAGAAGGCAGATGGAAAGCTTGGTAATAGATAATTATATGGGTGCTGGCGACTCAATGGCAATGCCAAATCCAGTAAGTGCAGGTGGCATAGGCCCTGCAATGACAGCAGGGGTATTATCTGGTAAGGTAGCAGCAGATGCAATAATTAATAAAGATACTTCAATAGATTTCTTATGGAAATACAATCTTTTGTATAACGAAAAATATGGAAGTAAGACGGGTGCATTAGAAGTATTTAGGATTTATCTACAATCATTAAGCAACGATGTAATAAATTATGGAATGAAAAACTTCTTAACTAAGAAAGAGGCAATTAGCTTAGCATATGGCGAAGACGTAGAACTTAGCCTGGCAGATAAATTTACTGCATTTATCTCTGGGTTAAAGAATATAAGTGCATTTAAGAATTTATTGTATACTGTAAACAAAATGAGAGAAATGAATAGATTGTATAATGAATATCCTAAATCACCTAAAGAATTCAAAGACTGGAAGAATAAAGTAAATAATATAATAAAAGAGGTAAAGGAGAAATTTCCACCTAATCCAATATAGGTGTTCTCTTGGAGTTTAAACAAAAAACATTAAATATTTTGTTCATTATTTTTGCAATATTAATAATAGTAATTGGCATTTATTTTAGAACACCTATTTTAAAAGATTATGGGTTTTTTGAGCCAGATGGCTTTTACCACTATTCTGTAATGAAGATAATAGTAAATAACAATTTTGTTATACCAAAATATGACAATCTTTCTGGTTGGCCCCAGCATACATTAATTATAGGCGAGCCTGCTGGTCTTTACTATGTAACTTTAATCCCTTATTATTTTCTAAGGAATTATATAAGCCTATATAATTTGATGAGAATTATACCAATTGTCTATGGAGTATTCGATATAATAGGTGCTTATTTCTTAGCAAGATATCTAAACAAAAGTAAGTTCTTTGGCCTTTTGGTAATGTTATTTGTAGCCCTAAGTATGGGTGATGCTGCAAGAACAACAGGGGGTGTATACAGGGGCGATGGCTTCGTAACTATTTACTTAATAGGTGCTTTAATATTCTTTATAGAGATATTTAGAAGCAATAGTTATTATAAGAAGATTCTATTTAGCATATTAGCTTCTATTTCATTAGCATTAACCAATTTTGTATGGAATGGCGCGCCATTTGCAACAGCAGTTTATCTATTCTCTTATCTTTTTGTTTTAGCATTTGCTTTTGTATTCAATGATAGGAACCTATTAAGAGACTCATTCTTTGCTTTATTTTCTATAGGTTTATGGTATTTGTTTGTTAAATTATTATTTCTCTCTCAACTGATAGCTGAGCAACCACTTACAGGTAATTATTTTGCAATGTTATATGTATTAATAGTAATATTTACCATTATTGCATATCTTATTGCTGATAAAATAGAAGAAAAGGAGATCAGAGCAGTATTAACAATAATAGTAACAGTAATAGCAATAATTGGCATAGGAATATTTTTGCCGCAATTCATAAACCAGGTATTTATAGAAAATGGATTTGTAATAACAAACTCAAGTAGCTTTGCTGCAACAATCCAAGAACTACAACCACCATCACCGAGTTTCTTGGTTGGATCATTTAGCATGGAATTATTTTTAGTGCCTGGCGGCATATTCCTATATATTTCATCAATAATAAACACCACAAGGTACGCACAACAAGCAATAACAGATATAATATGGATCTTTTCATTAATTGCTGATCTAATTTTCTTATATGTAAATTTTGAAGATGATAAACCAGTATTGAAATTCAAAATAAATGTGCCTATGTTCGTATTATTAGCTTATATGTTTGCAACAACATTCTTGCAAATACATGCTATTAGATTTAATTCATTAATATCAATACCAATAGCAATATTAAGTGCTTATCTTTTATATTGGGCATTTGCGCATATTTTAACAGATAAAAAGATTAATGAAGAACAAATGATCATTGTATATGTAGTATATGGTTATATACTCATTGCTGCTTTATTTACAACACTAAACTTACTGTTGGCTACGATCTTATTTATCTTATTAGGCTCGATTAGTGTTTTGTTATTTGTGAAATTCCCTTATTGGACAGGAGAGACATTACTTTATGGGACTTTATCTATAATCCTATTTGCTTTGTTTTATAATGCTTTTATACATACCGCTTATATACCGCAAGCAGATTTCATAAACCCAAGTATGATAAATGCAATGTTTTGGCTAAGAAATAATACGCCAAATAATAGTGTCATCTTAACTTTATGGCCGGATGGTAGTTTAGTAAATGGAGTAGCAGACAGAATAAGTGTAACAAATAGCGTTGGCGCACAAAATGCAACAAAGGCTTATTATTTTGCAAAATGGTTGTTAAATGAATCCCCAGATCTGCAATTCCTAGAGAGCAATATAAATGGAAAGCCAAATTATCTTTTGGTTAGATATGTTTGGTTTACGGAAGAATTAATGGGTATAATACAAGAGGCTAATCTAACAGGTAAGCAAATAAATCAAACTGGTTTACCTATGCCTTTCAATTTTTCAAAAGTAATACAAAAAAATAATTATAAAGAATGGATTTCAGGAATAGATTCGATTAATAACTTTGATTATTGGATTGAATTATTCCTGTATAGTAATAGAACAATGAATGCGTATCTATTTTTAGAAAATGAATCTAATAAAATGATATATAGATCTATGTTTTCTTACATAGAATTCTATAATCTTGCTAATGCAAATTATTCGATTATAGCACAATTGCCATTCAATGAAACAAACAAATATACTCTATTAATTCCTTTCCAAATAGAGTTTATAAACAATGAACCATCTATTGCACTTGACAATATGTATGCAGTGCCTTATAACTTTACAAATACAAATATATACAAACTAATCTTCCTATGCAATCAATACCAATGCCCTATGGATACAAATGAAAGCAACATAAAGCTAAATATGGTATATGCAAACAATGACTCAAAGATATTTAATATAAGCTATGGCTAAGATAAAGAAAGCAAATATCTAATTACAATATCATTAAATTCCATTGGTTTGTCTAGATAACAAGCATGCGAAGCATTAGAAAGTATATATACTTTGTGCTTTTTGTTTGTAATCTCTATTTGCTTTGATATGTTGTCATTTTCACCCCAAATAAATAAAGAAGGTTTTAACTCATCTATATTTATTGTCTCAAGACCAACAGCACCAACTAAAATTAAATTGCTTACCAAATTGCTAAGAAAAGATAGCTTTATAGCAATAAAGCCACCTGCACTCGCACCCAAAACAACAAAAGGCTCACCTATTCTGTTTATAAATGAATTCAATAAATCTAATTTTTCATCTAACGATATGTCTTCTTTATTCCTGCTATGTGGAAATCCAGGAATATCAAATGCATATATATTAATATTAAGCCTCTCTAATTTGCTTATAATATTGATCTTTTCCCAAACTGAAGAATTAAAAGAATAGCCATGGAGAAGCAATAAGTTTAATTTATATTGAGAGGATAATGAGTAATAATAGAGAAAAGTATTGTTTTTAAAGTTATATTTTCCTTCTTTTAGAGACATTACATTTAAAATTTAAATGTAAAATATTAAATGTTTTTCCTTATTTAAAATAAATAGATATTCCTTATTTAGCCCCGTCGTCTAGTGGCCAAGGACCGCGGGCTTTGGACCCGCGTACGTCGGTTCGAATCCGGCCGGGGCTATTAATCTTTTATCATAATTTTATCTTGTCTATACTCAAAGGCCTATTTTCAAATAGCCAAAAGCAATAGCTTTTTCCTCTATATTTTCTATAAGCTTCGTAATTACATAATTATTATAATCTTTGAACTATTGCCTTGCTTTTGACAAATGCATTAAATACAAAACGCTTATTTTAGTTGGGGGCAAAAGAGATGAAGAATTTGGCAGTCAATGTATATAAATTAAACATCCAATTGCACTTTGTAATCTTAGCGCCATAAATTAATTATAGAAAATGAGATTATCAATTAAATGGAAGTATTTTAAATATTAAATGTATATTTTAAAAAGATGGCAGATAAAAACGATACACAGATAAAAACAAGCATAGACAGTTTGGTGGAATATGTAAATCAGAATGGAGAGGTAGATACTGCTACAATAGCTAATGCTCTAAAAGTAAGCGAGTCTACAATAGAACAATGGGCAGATATATTAGAAAGAGCAAATATGATAAAAGTAGTATATAAAATGGGAAAGATGTATCTACAGCCAATAGTAATAAATCCTAAAGAGGCAAATACTACAGCAAGTCAGATAGAAATACAAGGTTCAGTAATACAAGAAAATGTTAAAAAAGAAAGAATGACAATAGATGAATTTAAAGAGAAATTGCTAAAACTACATTCTACAGTAATAGAATCTGAAAAGGCATTTGAGAGCAGTGGAAAGGATATAAAGAATACATTAGATAATATAAGAGCTGCAGAAAACACAGTTAATAAATACTTAGATGAAATAAACAAGGCAAAAAGTTCGATGGATTCATTAATAAATGAAGTCGATAAAAAGATAAAAGATCTAACTGATAGGATTGATGAAGCTAAGAATATAAATATAGAATCAGAAGAGATAGAGAAAACATTAAATGATATCAATTCAAAGATTGCAAATGGAAAGAGTGAACTAAATAAGATAAAAAATGATCTTGCAAATTTAATAAAAAGCTATGAACAAGAAACAAATGCATTTATAGAAAATGAGATTAAAGAGCTAAATACAATAGAAGAAAAGGTGAATAATTTCAAAAAAGAAATAGAAAAGCTGCATGGCACAAAAAGTGAGATAGATAAAGAAATATTAAAAATGATGAATGAAATAAATCAAGATAAAACAAAAATTATTGATTTAATAAACAAAAATAAAAACGAAATAATAAATATATCTACTCAAATAGATTCAAAAGTAAAAGAAATATCTAATAATATAAATAAGAGCAAGCAATCATTTGGCGAATTGGCAAAGATTTATGATACAATAGAGGATTCAAAAGATACAATAAATCAATTGCTTAATGACATGAATGACATAAGTAAAAAGCTAGATAAACTAGATAAAGAATTAATAGAGATATTAGCTACAAAAGACCCAAATGTAAAAAAGCTTAAGTTTGACAATTTTTCTAAAGAATTTAATGAATTAGATAAAAAAGTAGAAGAAGATAAAAAGAAGTTTGATGATATCGATAAAAAATTTAATGACTTATTAAGTAGGTGATTTGGCTGGTAGATGCACAGGTAAAGGTATATGAAGAGTATGATTTAAATGCGCGTGGCTTGCCAGCACATATAAGAATCTTAGATAAAGGGGATTTTGAGCCTATTTATGAGATTACAGTAAAGGGTATAGGAGAAGCTACTAGAGTATTGTTGCTATCATTAAGGCATGAATTGCTAAGTATGGTTCCTATAGATCCAACAAGAATAGAAGATAAGCAATATATAGATGAATTGACTCAAAAATACACGCAAGCAACTAAATTATTGATAAGTAAATATCTACCAGGAACAGATCAAGAAACAGAAAAATTGCTCATAGCTTATGTAATAAACGTAATGCTGGGCTTAGGTGATTTAGAAATACCATTAGCGGATGAAAATTTAGAAGAAGTAGTAGTAAACAATGCAAAAGAACCTATTTGGGTATTTCACAAAAAATATGGTTGGTGCAAAACAACATTAACAATAAACAGTGAAGAAATTATATATGATTATTCTGAACAGATAGGAAGAAGAGTTGGAAGAGAAATTACAAACCTATCACCATTAATGGATGCTGAACTACCAGATGGTTCAAGAGTAAATGCTACATTATATCCAATTTCGCAAAAAGGAAACACAATAACAATAAGAAAATTTGCAAAAAATCCGTGGACTATGCCAGCCATGATAAGCAACAAAACCGTAAACTCGCACGTTGCTGGGCTTATATGGGAATGCATAGAAAACGAAATAAGCATGCTCATAGCAGGGGGCACGGCAAGCGGAAAGACAAGCTTCCTTAATGCAATGAGCATCTTCTTCCCGGCAAGCAGGAGAGTAATATCAATAGAAGAAACAAGGGAGCTTACGCTCCCTAACTTCTACCAGTGGGTTCCCATGCTTACAAGAGCGCCAAATCCAGAAGGCAAGGGAGAAGTTACGCTATACAATTTGATGATCAATGCGCTTAGGCAGAGGCCCGACATAGTAGTAGTAGGAGAGATAAGAACACAGAAAGATGCAGAGACGCTATTCGAGGCGATACACACAGGCCATGCTGTATACGGCACAGTGCACGCAGATAATGCCCAGGATACCATAGTGAGAATGACAAATCCCCCTATAGAGGTGCCAAAGATTATGCTTAATGCGCTTGGCGCAGTGGTGGTCCTTTTCAGGCACAGGAGCAAGGGCATAAGGCGCGTGCTTGAAATAGGCGAGGTGCTGCGCGACGGCGATGTAAATGTGCTTTACAAATGGAGCATGGCTGATGACAGCTTCTTGCGTATCAACGAGATGAGCAGGCTTCTTGAGACATTTAACCTCTATGCTGGGCTGACAAGGTCAGAGGTGATACAGGAGATTGACGAAAAGTCGAAAGTACTGAACTGGATGGTAAAGAACAATGTGCTTGATGTCAACGATGCGGGGCTTGTCGTTGCGAACTACTACAGGCACAAAAAGCGCGTGCTCGACATAGTCAACAACGATGTCAAATATGAGAGGAATATGTTCAGGTGATATAAGAGAATGATTTCATGGAGTACAAGGAGTTGCTTGATGTTATTGCGAATATAGAAAAGGGCGCCAGCAAAGAAGATGTAAGTTTTGTTGACATCACTCCGATAGGAAGCTCCTCAATGGTTCAGCGTGTTCCCTACTTGGAGCTTGTGGCGAAGCTAAATGAGATAGAATCCCAGGGAGAACGCATTTCAAAGGAGAAGCCCAGGCAAGTGCAGCCGCAACTTG
>JAGDXY010000028.1 GCA_023256495.1 Microcaldota archaeon | reverse complement strand
GATTAGCAGGAACATCAAGAAGAGAAATCAAAGAATTATTAAAGAAATTAATTTAACCTGGTCCTTTAGCTTCGCCTCCATCCTTAGCATCTGGACCTATGACATATATCATCTTTTCACCTTGAAATTTTAAAAATAAAAGAATTTAAAAAGATTTCTTTAAAGCAAAAGAAAAACAATAAAATCAGCAATCTTTTAAAGATAATATAATACTAAGATTATCCCTATAACAAAAAGTTTTTATTTATTCACTTGCAATAATATCTATATCCTTTTTGAGTTGTTTACATGGCTGAAAATAAAGGAGATAAAGAAATGAATATAGTAAGACTTGCAGATCGTGATATTAGAGGAGACTATAATATAGAGAGAGCACTAAGAGAGATAAAAGGAATTAGCTTTTCTTTAGCGCATGCAATAGTAATAGTACTAGAGAAGAAATATAACATTGATAAGAACACACAGATAGGATCACTAAATGAAGAAAAGATAAACCTTTTAGATACAATTATAAGAAATCCTATCGAATATGGTATTCCTGCATTTTTAGTAAATAGAAGAAAAGATAGAGAAACTGGGAAAGATATGCACTTAATTAGTAATGATGTTGATTTCTATAAGAGACAAGATATTAACTTTATGATATCTACAGGAACATGGAAAGGATTTAGACATCAATATGGACAAAAGGTTAGAGGACAAAGAACAAGATCAACTGGTAGAACTGGACCAGCAGTTGGAGTTACAAAGGCAAAAGAAGAAGCAAAGCCACAACAGCAACAGCAGGCTAAAGGTAAAGAGGAAAAGAAGTGATTTAAATGGGAGACCCAAAAAGATTGAGAAGAAAATACGAAACACCTTCATCGCCTTGGAATTTGGATAGAATTAGTAGAGAGCATAAACTTGTAGAAACATATGGACTAAAAAATCTAAGGGAATTGTGGAGAGCAACTACAATAGTTAAGAATGTAAGAAGGAATGTGAGAATAATCTTATCTGGAAAATTGCATGAAGAGATTGGTAAACAAATTATAGATAGGCTAGCAAGATATAATATTGTAGAACCTAATTCTACTCTAGATGCTTTGTTAGTAATAAAACCAGAGCAGATTCTAGAAAGGAGATTACAAACATTAGTCTATAGAAAAGGGTTAGCTAGAACAATAAAGCAGGCAAGGCAACTTATAACTCATGGTTTTATTAGTGTAGACGGAAGAAAAATTACTTCGCCTGGCTATTTAGTAACAAAAGAAGAAGAGAATTCAATCTCTTATTACAAACCAATAAAAATACAGATACAATCTACTGAAATAAATGAGGAAAAGGCACAAGGTGAAAACAATGGCTAAAAAAACAAAGAAACCTAAAGTTAATAAGACTGTTGCTACAACTACTAAAGGCTCAAAAAAAGAATTGTCTTATGAATCTGCAGTAGAGGCAGCACATCAGAAAGTTAAGCCAAAAGAGATAAGGTGGGGTGTAATAAATATTTACGCTTCTAAAAACAATACCATAATAACATTGACAGATCTTACTGGAGCAGAGACTATAGCAACTGCTACTGGAGGTATGATGGTAGATGCAGATAGAGAAGGCGGCTCACCTTATGCAGCTACTCAAGCAGCTTATAAAGTCGCAGCTGCTGCAATAGAAAAAGGCATAACACATGTTAATATAAAGATAAGAGCTCCTGGGGGTTACGGACCTAAAACGCCAGGTGTAGGTGCACAAGCTGCAATAAGGGCTTTTGCTAGAAGCGGCTTTAAGATAGGTACTATAGAAGATGTAACACCAATACCTACAGATACAATAAGAAAGCCGGGTGGCAGAAGAGGAAGAAGAGTGTAAGGCCTATAGCTATTAAGAGATTATCATCTATATTTTTTGAAAATAACTCTAATAGAGTGGCTAGAGCCGCATATATAATAGCATATACAGGAGAAATTAAGATTACAGAAATTAAAAACAAAAGCAAGAACATTGCTATAGAGCCTTCTAAACTTTTCTTGTTATACTTTATTCTATGTCTTCCAAAATTTACACCAACTATAGTTGATAATGTATCACCAAAGAACAATGCAATTATAACAAGTATCAAATAATCATTATTTAAAAACATTATTGAAAATAAAAGTCCTTCACCAAGCCAGATTGCACCACTTCCAAAAGTTACTCCACTTCTCTCAAACTTATATAATGGATTTGATTTATTAGTAGAAATTAAAGAGCCTAGATAAAAGCCAATAACAATTACTAAAAATAGTAAATAGCTAAAATTCTCTCTTAAGAAAAAATAAGATAAGATTATTATAAAGCCAATTGTAAGTTGAAATAGATCCCTATTTATCTCTTTTATCTTTTCACTTTTTCCTTTAGATTTAAGCAAAGATGAAAAAGCAGCTATAGAAAAAAGGAATCCTTGTATTGTATAAAAAGGATATTCTATTGCAATTATAAATAATATAATGAAAGGTAATGTCTTAATAAGATAATTTTTTGAATTATAAAAGTATAGTATTGAATATAATAATAAATAAGAAAACAAACTAACTACAATACCATATATGCTATATATTAATGCTGAAATTGCTAAAAGAAACGCAATAGACAAATATTTTCTAATTTTGAAATTATTAATAAGAATTAAAAACAAAATAAGAAATGCCTCTAAAAGAGAAATGTAGATATACATATTAATCACACAAAATAAACTATAATGCCACCAATTATATAGCCAAGTAATATTAAGCTTGGAACAACCATCTTACCTATAAATCTTGCATAATTTGACACGTTTTCTATTTTCTTTAATGCACCAGTACCCCATAGCTCTAATGTAGTATAACCATATTTATATTCGATCTTTGCTCTTCTTACATTATTCATTGCCTTATTTACCAAATAATCTATTGTGCTTTTTAATTCATTAAATGATGTATATCTACCAAGAACATTGCTTGCATTAAATGCAAGATTGTTAACAGTATGCGTATCATTAGTTATAATTTCTGCATTGAGATGATAGTTATTCTTTAGATAGCTTATTATTTTATCCCTTAAAGAGGGCAAAATGTTATTAGAATCAAATAGTAAAATACAAAAGTTATTATCTTTATATTTGAAAATAGCGAGGCTTGTATAGCCATATCCAATATCTGGCTTATTTAACTTATCTCTTAAGTAAACATAAGCGCTTCCAAAAGAGAAATTATATAACTTCTTATCTAAATTTACTTTTGCTATCATTTCCATATACTCTTTTGCTATTGGATTATTCTCTTTTGCACCGTGAAGCTCATCATCACTACCGCTTTCAAATCTAGAATTGTGCGCATCTATAATTATTGGATTCTCTACTTTTTTCTTAGCTATTGCAATAAGCTTATCTCCTACTGAACTCTCTATATCTTCTGTAACGCGAGGTGCTCTACTTAATATAAAAATACCAAAACCCTTTGAATATATGATGTTTGTATGTGCATCTTTATGCTCATAGTATTTAACATTAATTTTATCATAAGTTTCACTTCTAAATGAACGAAGTATTTTGTAATAATCTATTATCTTCTTTGCCTCTTTTGAATTCAACGGATTGTCTTCTATATTTACAGTACCATGCAACACAAAGGGCGTTGCATGCTCTTTTATTATTTTTAATCCTAATTCTTTTGGTACAGAAGAACCACCACTTCCAAAAAAAGGGCCATAATGGATATGTGGATAGGCGAATACTGCAATTAATGAATCATTTATCCTATCTTTTATCTCTATAAGATCAAATCTAACATTCTTTACTATTCCTTTTTCAAATATCTTTACCTCACTACCTAAATTAAAGATGAAATTAGATAACATGCCTTCAAAGATTTTGCTTGCTTTATTCATAAAAAAGAGATAAGAAGGCTTATCGAATAAAAATATTATAAGATAGCTAACTATTAAGAATATTATCATTCCTATAAAAAGCTTTGTCAATAAGTAGTTGAATGAAAAATTTTCAACAAATAAAAGACCACCAAATAAAGAAAGAGAATAGAGATACATTATTGGATAAAGTAAAGCAAATATGTATTTGCTTTTCTTAAAAGAAAATACAAAACGAAGCATGACAAGCCAATAAGAATAAAGGCTAGCTATAAAAAGCAATAATACAATATAGCTAATCAAAGGTATATTCAAAAAGAAAAATAAGAAAGAGGCAATTATCAAAACAAATGAATAGATTATAGCTGGTATTGAACTAATTGCAACAATGTGCTTAAGCTTTACTTTTTTTCTTATTATCTTAGAAACTAAAACAGATAGGAAAAAAGGTATGAATATAATGTAGAAACCTATACTAATGCCTCTCATAACTATTGCTAGATTTATATACTTTAATACAAGCAATGTTGCTATAGTACCAGAAAGCATAGATAATATAGCTACTAATACAAAAAGGTAATCAATGCTGGGCCAACCTCTTTTAAAATAGCTAGCGTATTTTGTTAATTTGCCCTCATCAAGCATCAAGCTCACTATTTGCCAAATCTTCTGTCTCTTTCACTATAATCTATTAATGCCTTTTCAAGATCTGATTTTGAAAAGTCAGGCCATAGTTTGTTTGAAAAGTAAAGCTCTGAATAACCGCCTTGCCATGGTATAAAGCCAGACAATCTCTTCTCACCAGATGTTCTTATTATAAGATCTATATCTGGCAAAACACTAGAGATTAAATACCTTCTAAATGAATGCTCATTTATCTTGTTTATCTTATCTTTTATCATATTTTTTACTGCAAATAGTATATCATCTCTGCCCCCATAGCCGAGCATCATATAAAGGAATCTATCCTTATATCTCTTAGTTTCTCTCTCAACATTGTTTAGTGCTTCAACAAGTCTCTTTGGCAATAAGTCTTTATGGCCTACAACAATAAATCTAGTCTTGTTATTATGAAGTCTATTTATTATATCTCTATCATTAGCTACATTATAATAAAGAGTAAATAAGTCTAACAACTCCCGTCTTGTTCTATTTTTTATGTTCTCTGTAGAAAGCGCCCATACTGCAAGATGTTTTACACCAAAACTGCTACACCACTCACTAAAATCAACCACCTTTTTTACTCCTACTTTATAAGCTTCAAAAAATTGAATATTATGCTTTCTAGCCCATCTTCTATTGCCATCAGGAATAAGGCCTATAGAATTTGGTATTTTATCTAACATATAACTCTAGATTTATTAAATTGTTTAAAAATTTAAATCTTACTAAATACAATTTTAAATGTTTTAATAGTAATAAATTAAGATGGTTGAAATGGAAGAGGATATAAACAAAGTAATAGAAGAATATCAAACAGTGCAAGAACAACTAAAGACATTGTCTTCACAATTATCACAGTTTAAGATACAACTAACAGAGATAGAAAAGGCAAAGGCAGAGGTGAGTAATGCAGAAGGAAAAGTATTTTTAACTATTGGTGGGGTATTAGTTGAAACAACAAAAGAGAAGGCATTGAATGATCTAAATGAAAAATATGATCTTTATAAAACAAGAATAGAGTCTATAACCAAGCAATATAACCAATTAAAAGAAAAGAATGACGCATTAACTAAAAAGATTACAGACTTATATAACAAAGGTGAACTAAAGTAAATGTATAGAATTAATTTTAATGAATTAATAGAGATATTAAGCAATATGGATAACGTTCTTGTTACTTTTCATTCTTATGGCGATAGAGATGCAATAGCATCTGCATTTGCTATAAGCCAATTGTTTAATAATTATTCTATAGAAACACCAGATTATGTTACTAGAAATACAAGGCTAATGCTACAAATGGCTGGTATAAACTATGAGATAAAACCTATAAAGGAAATAAAAGAGAAGAATATTATAATATTAGATACAAACGATATAAATTCATTAGGAAGAGCTAGCGATTTAGTAATAAATGCAATTAAAGAGAATAAGAAAGTTATATTCATAGATCATCATCTTTTTAAAGATTCAAAAATAGATGCATATATATTTGATGATGAGAATTTTAACTCAACATCTAGTATAGTATATGAGGTTCTTAAAAGAATGAAAAGGAAGATAAACAGAGATATAGCTATATTGTTATTAAATGGTATTATCTCTGATTCCGCTGAGTTTCAAAATGCAACGGCTCAAACATTTGAAGAAGTATATGAATTATTAGAAAACTCTCATTTGCAATATTCATATATACAAAGATACTTAAAGGAGAACATATCACCTGAAGAAAGAATAAATATAATAGATGATTTATTAAGTGCAAAAAAGGAGATAATAAATAATAAATTGATAATGTTTGGCGAAACAAAGGTAAATGCTAGTATAGTAGCAGATCTTGCAATAAAGATATATGCCGATTTCTCGTTTTTTTGGCACGAATCAAAAGATGAGATTTCATTCTCTACTAGACTTATGCCACCTTTAGATAAGGAATACAATATACATCTTGGCAGAGTAATGCAACAAGTAGGAAGAATAATAAATGGAAATGGTGGCGGGCACCCAGCAGCTGCAGGCGCATATAGTAAAGACAAGAGCAAAAAAGATCTGGCAATAGATTTTATAATAAGGTTTATAAAAGAAACATTTCAAAAATAGATTATGGCAATCGAAACTATTGAAGAAGAGCGTATAGAACCTTATTTACCAGAGAAATTAAAAGAAACTATGAAGAAGCAAGGCTATCATTTTGTAGGTGCACATTCAGCAACAAAAATATGCAACTATACAAAAAAGAGTATAGAAAATGGAACCACTTGCTATAAGCACAAATTCTATGGAATAAGAAGCTGGAGATGCATGCAATCAACAACAGCACTTGGTTGTGATTTAGCGTGCAGATTTTGTTGGAGAATAATACCTGAAGAAGAAGGAATAAAGTGGAATGAACTGAATGCTGTACCTAAATGGGATGATCCAAAAACAATAGTAGATGGATTGATAGAAGAACATAGAAAGATAATAAGTGGATTAAAAGGCAATAAAAAAGTAAATATGCAAAGATGGATTGAATCAAATGATCCTGCTCATGTTGCTATAAGTCTAACTGGTGAGCCTTTATTCTATCCAATGATGAGCGAGTTATTAGAAGAGTTTCATAAAAGAAAGATAAGTACCTTCTTAGTAACAAATGGCACTTTGGTAGAGGCACTTAAAAGATTAAGAGTATTGCCTACACAGCTATATGTATCAGTTCAAGCGCCAAATGAAGAAGTTTATATAAAAACAGTAAGACCTAAAATACCAAATGCATGGAATAGATTTATTGAATTTTTAAAGATATTTTCTACAATGAATACGAGGAGGGTATTTAGATTAACATTAGTAAAAGGTTTAAATATGGTTGATCCAGAGGGCTATGCTAAACTAATAGAGATAGGAAAGCCACATTATGTAGAAGTAAAAGGCTTTGTATATGTTGGTGGTTCGAGAAACAAAGAAAGAGGCCTAAGCTATGATCAAATGCCTAAAAAATCTGAGATAATAGATTTTGCAGAAAAGATTGCAAAGGCATCAAATTATATATATACAGATTATCATGATCCAAGCAATGTTGCATTGCTTTCGATGAATGAAGAAGTTGCTAAAAATAGATTATTAAAGTTTGAGAAGTAATAGAATCTTATGGAAGATCAAATAAAGAAAGCAAAGCACTTTGTATTCTTAGCATCATCAGTTATATTAATTGTATTTATAATATTTTCTTTTACTGCCTTGCTAAATAATCCTAAATATCTAATATATGGCATTACCCATATTAATCCATTACTTTATCTAATAGCTATATTTATCTTAATTCTAGGCTATTCACTTGGTTTCATAAAATGGCTATTGCTAATAAGAGGATATAATATTAAATTATCTTTACTTAATCATTTTCTCTTATATTTCTCAATGTATTCTATGGAGCTTAGTCCAGGAAGATGGGGGAGGGCTATTTCTACTTATCTCTTAAGCAAAAAATATCATATAAAACATGCTTACTTATTTCCTATTATAGTTGCTGATATCTTTACAGACTTTAGTGGTTTTGTAGTAGTAGCAGTATTTAGCTCATTGTTTATTAAAAGGTATGTTATAGCATCTATTACAATAGCAATAATATTACTAATTCCTTTGTTTATTTTCACGAATAGAAAATTGTATAGCTTTGTAAAAAGAAAACTATTAAAAATAAAAAACGAAAAGGCAAGATATTATATATTTAAATTTTTGAAGAATGGCGATCTTTATTTTCAAGGTCATTCTTTATTAAAGAAAAGAAAGTATCTCCTTTCTTTAATATTTACTATACCTGCTGAGCTATTAAAAGCACTTTCATTGTATTTTATTATATTGGCAATGGGTTTTAATGTAAATAATCTATATATTATTGTATTGTTTATGTATGCTTCATCTACTTTAATAGGTGCTCTAAGTGGTATTCCTGGTGGTATAGGTGTATCTGATTTTATATTAATAGGTTATTTGTCTACTTTCTTAGCAATACCTTATGTATATGCAGTTATAATAAATATACTCTTTAGGGCGTTAGTACTTTGGCTAATCCCTATATTAGGCTTGCTTGTATTAGTAATAACATCTAGAAGAATATAAACTTCTTTCATTTACTAGTTTTCTTTTGTTTTAAATGGCTTTAGAACATAATTCACATATAACCAATTAACCAATTCCCAAAGACCTTAGAGATGAGAAAGATAATAGTTAAATACAAAACAAAATTCACAATAAGATATATCTGTTGATAAATGAAAAGTGATTATTTTTTGCCCTAATATGTGAAAAATATATTAATTATTATGGTTTAGAGATAGGAATCTTTAAATATGTGGAAAAATATACCAATTCTTATGGTGGTGACATGAAAGAAAAAGAAATAAAAAGAAGATTGGAAGAATTTTTTTCTTTGCTGAACTCCCTAGGGAAAGGTAATGATATGAAAGAAAAAGAAATAAAAAGAAGATTGGAAGAGTCG
>JAGDXY010000010.1 GCA_023256495.1 Microcaldota archaeon | reverse complement strand
ACCTTATCTGGTATATCATTCATTAATAATTAATTATGCTTTTCTTATATTTATATCTTTTCTTTTTATAAATAATCAAGATTTTTGAGTATTAAAAATTTTAACATAAAGTTTAAATAACTCTAACTACTTTATCTTTTATATGGCAAATGAATTTACTAATTTTATAGCAAAACAGATGACACAAAAAGAAGCAGTAAAAGAAAATATGTCAAAGATAAAAAATAAGATAGGTGTTTACAGTGCAAAGGGAGGTGTTGGCAAGACTACTGTAGCAATTAATCTTGCTTATACCTTAAAAGAAAAAGGTTTTAAGGTAGGTCTTCTTGATGCTGATATAGATTGTCCTAATGTACCATTATTTTTGAATATGAATAAGATTTATCTAGAAGAGATAAAACCTATAGAATTCAATGGTGTTTATATATTATCAACATCTTTTTTTACTGATGATGAAAAAAGGCCAATAATATGGAGGGGACCTTTAATAGCAAAGATGGTTGATGAATTTTTAGAACATGCTCAGTGGCCAGAGCTTGATTATCTTATAGTTGATTTACCTCCAGGTACTAGTGATGCGCCTTTGTCTTTAATGCAATTGTTAGACTTAAATGGTTTTCTGTTAGTGACTACACCACAAAGAATAGCTGCAATTAATACAATAAGATCTGGCTTAATGGCTAAGAGATTAAATATGCATATTTATGGAGTTATAGAGAATATGTCATCTAATGAGCCTAAAGGCGCTTTAGAAGTAGCAAAATCATTAGATTGCAAATTCCTAGGTTCTATAAGAGAAAATAAAAAGATAAGCGAGCTAGAAGATAGCGGCAAAATACCTGTTATAGAAGACAATGAGATTAAAAAAGAATTTGAGAATATAGCCAATAAGCTTCTTGGTGTTTAATATGGATTTTGATAACATATTTAAAGAATCAAAGATCTTTGATAATAGAGAGGTATTATCACCTCATTATTTGCCAGATGAATTACCTTTTAGAGATAAACAAATAAATGAAATAATAAAGTCTTTAACTCCTGCACTTAGAGGCGAACGTGGAAGAAATCTCTTTATATATGGAAAGACAGGTACTGGAAAAACATCATGTATAAAATATGTTATTAATAAGATAACGCAATTAAACGAAATAAAAGCTAGAGTATCTTATATAAATTGTAGGATATATAATTCTAGATTTAGAGTTTTTAATAAAATTGCTTCTGATCACTTGCCTCTTTATTCAAAAAGAGGTTTTGGAGTTATAGATATATATGAGAAGCTGATAAATTTCATAGAGGTAGATGGCAAAACACTAATAGTAGTTTTAGATGAGATAGATATGATAAAAGATTTAGATGATACTATATATACACTAACTAGAATTAATAGCGATATAAGCAAAGGAGGTATTACAATAGTTGGTATATCTAACAAAATTTCATTTAAAGATAATCTTGATCCAAGAAGCCTATCCACACTATATGAAAACGAGATCGTATTTCCACCTTATAATTCTGAAGAACTAAGTTTTATATTAAAGGCCAGAGCTACTAAAGCATTTAAGCCTAATGTTATAGATGATGGAATTATTAATTTTGTATCTGCTATAGCAGCCAAAGAAAGCGGCGATGCAAGACTTGCATTAAAGATACTATCTAAGGCAGGAGAGATTGCAGATGAAAAGGATCAAGATAAGATAACACAAGATGACGTAGTTGAAGCAGCTAAATATGCAGAAGAGGATATAGCATATGAGCTCATATCTACACTTCCAGAGCAGGAGAGGCTTATTCTATATGCAATAGCAACATTAGCAATTGAAGGAAGCAAATACAAAAGACTAACAAGTGATAATGAGGATTATGTGCTAAGCGGTGAGATATATGATAGATATGTTCGCATAGCACAATCTATGGGAAAAGAGCCTAAGAGCGATAGATGGTATAGGAAGTTTATAGTTGATCTAGAGATGCAAGGGTTAATTACATCTATGCCATCTAGTAAAGGTATAAAGGGACATACAAAATTAATAAAACTCTTATATCCAGCAGATAAAGTAAAAACAGTACTTGACAAAGGATTTGGTGCATAATATGATCTATGATATAATAATGTTTAAGCCCAATAGTATAGATTTTCTATCTTCTTTAACAGGCTTTAAATATAAAATACTAGATAATAATCTTAAACTAGGTTCTTCTTTTCTTATTATGCAAGAAGACTTAGATAAAATAAAAGACCCTTATTGTATAGGCATTATATATAGAGATTTTCTATTTAGAAAGAAGGATCTAAGAAAGATAAGCGAGATAGGAAAAATGCTAATAGTAGATGTTAATGCAGTTAGAGGTAGATTAGATTATATACGTTCTATAAGAACTTTTGTTTTAGAAAGCATAAAATACAAAGTCAATATAAAGTTTGCTACTTTTGCGACAAATGAAGATGAATTATTATCAACTAAACAAGTAGAGGTATTGGCAGAATATCTTGGCTTTAAAAAAGGAAAAGACGCATTGATAAACAAAGTGTTAATATGATAACAAAATTTAGAAAAAGATACATATTATTATATTTTTCTAATGGCTTTGATGAGAACAATTTCATCAATTTCTTAAGAACATTCATAGGCATTAAGAATTTTGCGATTGCTCATATTAAGATAATAGAAAAGTATCAGAATAATCTAGTTATTATAAGAGTATCTCATTTATATGAAAAAGATATCATATTAGCTACTATATTCTATGGCGGTATAATTTCAATTAAGGTTAGTGGAACAATCAAAAAGATTAAAAGCATATTAAGTGAAAAAAATCTAATATGAAAGTAATATATACAACTTATGATTATGTTTCTCGCATAGCTGGTGAATATTTAGAAAGACAATACCCTAGCGCAGTTACTATAGAGAAAAGAGAGACAAATCTTTTGTTTGAAAACTTTAACAATGAAAAAGATATTATTTGCTTTCCTTATAGTCATAGTAGTAGTAAGGGCATAGCCTCTTTTACAACTCATTCATTAGGCAATTTTAAAGATAATCCAGAGCTTGGTGGCTTGCCAAAGACATTAGTAGATGCTGCACCATTAGAGATGTTAAGCTTTTTACATACAATATATAAAAAAGATGTTCCAATAGATAGGGTTTATGAAGCAACCCATCATGGACCTTTTGTAAATAAGCCTTCTTTTTTTATAGAACTTGGTGGCAATTCAGAAACTATATCAAATACTGATTATATAAAGAATATGATTGATGCATTTATTGAATCATTAGATAATAGAATTAATAGTTATACTATAGTAGTGGGCATAGGTGGTATGCACTATGCAAGTACATTTACTAAACTTGCAATTACTAAAAACTATGCATTTTCATTTATAGTATCTAAGTATAATGTGCAATACTTAGATGAGAATCTAATAAGGCAATTAGTAGCAAAATCTAAAGGTTTAGAGAAATTTGTAATAGAGAAAAAGAGCTTAAATGCTACTGATAGAAACAGAGTTTTAAGTTTAATAGAAGAAGAGGGATTTAGCTATGAGATGGTCTAGCATATTCATATTGGTGCTTTTATTCTCTATAAGTAATGTAAAAGACTTTTATTGGTTCCAATCAGGTGCTGTTGGCTATTATACTTCTAACAATAATGGTGCCTCCATAGAAATAGAAACAGTAAACCAAACACCTATTATTGGCTCATTTGGCTTTTGGGTTGGTGAATATACTTCTAACAATTATTTTATCCAAATAGGTTATTTTGTACCTAATTATACAGGAGTAACAGAAGTTTGTAGTCTAAGTGGTAGTTGCGTATTTAGAAATGTAAGCAAATACGAGCCGACATGGTTCTATGAGATTATACCCCCTAATGGCTCATCAACATTTTATGGCAATATAGGATCGCCAGATTCAGTGGGTCCTTTTGGTTCATTCCATACATATAAGATGTATTCTATAGGCAATGTTTGGTTTTTTGTTGTAGATAATAAGACAGTTGGCTCTGCATATTTAGGAAGCAGTAGCTCTGGTTCTTTCCCAGCAACAGCTATTGCAGAAGGTGCAAACATGAGTAATAACAATGAATACATGAATCCAGTAATATTTTACAATTTTTCTATATACAAATATGGCTACTGGCTTCCAGTAAGTGAGGCGAAATCTATTATTTTTTATGGCATTGGTAGTCAAAAACTTTTGCCAAATCCTTATGGGGTAGAAGAAGTAAATAATAGAGTAAATTATTTTGAAGCAGGATCAAATATACCTATTATAAACAATACTATATTATGGACGAATGGCTATTATCTAAATATAAATTCGCCTTTTTCTAGAAGTGGCACTTTTGGTTATACAACAGGTTCTGCAGTAGAGATATCTACCCCTTTACTAGTATATAAAAATAGCAGCGCTAGATATGTTTTTGTAGGTTGGCGCGGTATTGGCATAGGTTCATATACTGGAAAAAGTAATTCGACAACCATAATCATAATAAGCAATATAACAGAAGAAGCAATATATGCTAAGCAGTATCTAGTTAATGTCTCTTCACCAATAGGAAATGTAACCGGTGGTGGTTGGTATAATATAAGTTCAATAGCAAATATCTCATTAAAGAATAGGATTATATACATTTATCCAAATGTTCGTTATGTATTTGTAAATTGGAGCAATGGTAATACTTCAACATCTTTATCAATCGTAGTAAATAGACCTATAAATATAGGTGCAAATTTTGTTAAACAATACTTTATTAATGTCTCTTCACCAATAGGAAATGTAACTGGTGGTGGTTGGTATAATATAAGTTCAATAGCAAATATCTCATTAAAGAAGCTATATATTAAGATAAACAATAATACTATACTAGCATTTCAGAATTGGAGCAATGGTATCTCTTCACCGCAGTTTTCTGTAGTTGTAAACAATACTTATCATTTTTATGCTAACTTCGTTGATAAATTTAAAGTAAATATTTATTTAACAAATCTAAACAATAAAACACTCAATGGTTCTTTTATAGCTTATATTGATGGATTAAGATATAACTCTAGTAATATATATTTGACCAATGGAACGCATATAATTAATTACATATTATTTAATGGAAATAAGTTTGTATTAAATAAAACAATATATGTAAATGGACCAAGCAACTTTCATATACAATTGCCAATACAAAATATAAATTTATATACAACATCATTCTTGGGTTTGCCTATAAATGCCTCTTATTTAATTATTTTCCCTAATAATACACATCAAACAGGATTTACTAACGGCCATATACTATTGAAAAATGTACCATATAATAGTACAATTTATGTAAATTATATCTACAATCAATCATACAAAGTAAATTCAAGTAAAGTAAATATATCATTTTTGTCATGGCCAGAGATTGCAATTATCTTAATAATTATTTTTGGTGCAATATATGCGCGCGTTCATGGCTTTAGACATAGAAGACAATATAAAAGATAAATTATTAGAAGTAATAAATAATTTTAAAAGAGGAAGCATTAAATTAGTTGAAAGAAACGAACTTCATATAACTATATTTTTCTTTGGAAACATAAGTGATTCTATTAAGGATCAAATAATAAAGATACTAGACAAAATCTATTTTAATAGATTTAATGTTAATATAAACGGCATATCATATTTTAGCCCTGGGTTTATGCGCGTTATATTTTTTAAAGTAGAGTCAAAAGAAATAATTGATCTATATAATATATTAAGAGAACAATTTGTAAATAACAATATTCCATTTGATAAAAAAGAAACGTTTATACCACATATTACTATAGGCAGAGTAAAGAAAAAAGACCCAGAGCTATACAAAATTATAAAAAGATTTAATGATTTTAAATTAGAGAATATAAGTATAGATTCTGTAAAGCTTAAGAGTAGTGTATTAACAGAGAAAGGCCCTATATATAATGATATTTATACAAAATCACTTAATTGATTTTTCAAAATCTTCTTGTTTAGTTTGATTTAATAGCTCACCTGGTCTATATATCCTATTCTCTAGTAAGAGATTATAGGTCATTCCTGTTTTCAGATCTATTGCTATATGCCTTATTTCGTTTCCAAAAATATCTACTTCGCTTAGCACGCCAAATTTTTCTAAAGGAAGGAATTTATTTATATAATCTTTCTGTCCATTTTGCATGCCAATTATTCTAATCTCTATATTTCTCTTTTTATTGTAAAATTTTTCAATTTCTTTTAGATCTAAGCTATTATATACTCTAGTAACATAGATATTAGAGCTATTAACGTCATATAGACTTAATATGCTATCAAATGATATAGATTTTGCAATTATATACCTAACCTTATCTAAATTAGTTTCTATTTTTTCATTTAATTTTATTTCATAAAAGCTAGATTTTACTAAATTGAAAGAAGTATGATGTCTATCCTTTACGCTTTGCATATCACATGTATTTAATATATACCTTCCTAAACCAAAATCTTCTTTTTTTAGATCGTTTTTTAGTATAGGCCAGAAATTCATAATAATGAAATGTATTTATAAATTATTAAACATAACGCTTTTATCTCTTTAATCATTATTTTTCATTATGGACTTTGATATTGTAAATATAGAAAAACCTGATGATACACAAGTAATATTAGGGCATGCAGGTTTTATAAAGACAGTAGAAGATCTATATGAGGCATTAGTTAATGCTGTGCCTAATATAGAGTTTGGTATAGCTTTTGCAGAAGCTAGTGGTAAATGTCTAATAAGAAACGATGGTAATTCAAAAGAACTTATAGACATAGCTACAAAAAACATGCTAAAAATTAGAGCAGGACATACATTCATTATAGTATTTAGAAAGGCATATCCAATAAATGTATTGAATAACATAAAGAACGTAAATGAAGTAGCTCGTATTTATTGTGCAACAGCAAATCCATTACAAGTAATAATAGCAAAGACAGATCAGGGTAGAGGTGTCATTGGTGTAGTTGATGGCTTTGAAAGCAAAGGCATAGAGAGCGAAGAGGATAAAAAAGAAAGATATGAGCTATTAAGAAAATTTGGTTATAAGAAATAAAAGCGTTTAGAATGTTAACTATAATCCAATTTATTCTTTCTATAATCTCTGGTATATTTGTTGGTTTTTCTCTTGGATTAATTGGTGGTGGTGGATCTATATTAGCTGTGCCTTTATTGCTTTATTTTGTTGGTATCTCAAACATGCCTGATTCTGCACATATTGCACTTGGTACTACTGCACTAGCTGTTGGTTTAAATGCATTTGCTAATTCATATATGCATTTCAAAAAACACAATGTTTCTATAAAAATAGGCTCATTATTTGCTGGCATTGGTTTAATAGGCTCTCTTTTAGGAACTTATCTAGGTCATATAACCCCTGGAAATGATCTTTTGTTATATTTTGCTTTTGTTATGATCCTTCTTGGTATTTATATTGGATTTAGTAAAAACAACAATAATATAAAATCCAATTTCAATAATGATTGTAAGCATTTAAGTATTAAATCTATTTTATTAATATCTTTTTCTGGATTTTTAGTAGGTTTAGTAAGCGGTTACTTTGGTATTGGAGGTGGCTTCTTAATAGTGCCTGCTCTTATGTTTGCTGCTTCTTTATGTATAGGTAAAGCAATAGGTACATCTTTAATAAGCGTAGGCACATTTGGTTTAGCTAGCGGTTTATTATATTTATATTATGGCGATACTTTAGTAATAGTTTCTATTCTATTTTTACTTGGTGGCCTGTTTGGTGGTTATATAGGAACGTCTATCTCAACAAAAATACCAAAAAGAATATTAAGAATAGTATATGGTATAATAATTGTATTAGTTGGCTTGTATATGTTAACTAGGGCTTGAATTATCCTTTTTATTATCAAAAGATGCAGCAAATTCACATTCATCTATTACTATATAATTGTTTCTCTTTGCAAACTCATATGCAAATTCTACAAGACTCTTTGCCAAGCCCTTATGTCTTTCTTCTACAGGAGTAAATGTTTTATAAATCGTCATTTTATTTCCTTCTATTCTAAACAATAACTCTGCATCTCCATGTTCTGTCTTTATATAAAAACGTCCTTCTCCTAGTATTTCGTTCATATTAATAAGTTAATCTTATATTATTTAAATTCCTTTATAAACGCAAAGGCTTTGATTAGTGTATCTTTTACATTTACAAAAGTATCTAAACTCTCTATATCTTTTTCTTCAAACCAAGCTATATTATCTGCTTCTTTTTCTTCTAATTTTATATTATTGCTTTTTGGTTTAGCAATATAAACAAAATCATAGTGTATATGCGGCCCATCTTTATATGGGACATATTCTACTATTATAGAAAATGGCAATATAAAAGAATAAGCCTCTTTGCTTTTATGTTTTACATTATCTATACCAAATAATTCTATATCTAAACCTGTTTCTTCTTTTGTCTCTCTAACTGCGCATTCGTTTGGAAATTCATTCTCTTCCATATGGCCCCCTGGTGGTAACCATACACCGAGTTTCTTATGATGTATCAATAACACCTTTTCATTGTAGAATATCAATGCACCTGCTACAAGACATTTCTTTATATTTTTATTTTCTTCTAAAAAAGGTATATTATCTGGTTTAATTAATTTCATATTTTTCACTTAGATTTTTATGCAAATGCTTTAATAAATTGTTTAATATAAAAAGTAATTTAATGACTTTCGATGATAGATTGTAAAGATCTATTATAAAAGCGATCGGGAAAACCCACGATTTCGGTAAGAGAATGTCACTTTACTAAAGATTTTTAAGTTTTAATTTTATATTATAATTGGTTCTTATGCCTGGAAAAGTGCTTGCGCAAATCGAATTTATATTTGCGTGGATTATTCTTATCGTTGGTATAATCTTTTTATATAAAGGAATCAATTATCAGCAAGGTGGTGTGGCTAGTTTTCTCATCATAGGCTTAGTTCTAATTTTTATTTCATATCTCTTAATAGTTTCATCTTTTAAAAAGCTTCTTATAATAGAAGCAAGTAATGCTAATGTATCAATAGATGATATAATAGCACAGCTCAATCAGATGATGGGCAAAGGCCAATATAATATGCGAAGGAGACTTTTAGGATTTATTATCTTATTTATAGTCTTATTTATTTTTAGTTTGGTCTTAATATTAGGTTAAGATTATTTTAAAATCAACAAAATGTAAAATACGTTTAAAGACTTTAAATAAATCATAAGTAGAGCCCTAGGAGTGCATGCCTGCAAATTAATCGATTCACCAAAGATATACAAAGCTATACAAAGAAGTACATTTCGCATCAGTTCCTATTCATTGATAGGCAAACTGCAAAAGTCAGTCTGCTTGCCGTAATATATTATAAAATACCTTAGAAACCGTTATGGTGGCCGACAACTATTTGGCTTAGCACGAAATTTTTAACCTCTTCCAATTCTGGAAGGGTTGAAATTAGGTAGCTTAGCTCTTCATTCCATCTTCTAGAATCTATCCGCTTTATGCTCTCTATTACTTCCTTAATGCTAATTTTTTCACCTCTTTTAGACACCTTCTTCTCAAAAAGCCCTTTGTCAAACCTAGCTGCCTTGTGCTTAAGGATAAAGTAAGCATCGTACAAATCCCTAGCCTTGCTCCTCTCCGCTATTGCACACAATTTTTCGGCGA
>JAGDXY010000003.1 GCA_023256495.1 Microcaldota archaeon | reverse complement strand
TATCAGTCGGGCGCTCCAACCAGGCTAAGCTACAGGCCCTTAAATAAATTCTATTTTTATATTTAAATAATTTATCCAGGAACTATATAATTGTTGTTAATGCCTTTTGGTTTTGGCTCGATTTTAGGTAATGATCCATTATAATAATCATACTTAAATATCACTATTGGGGCCGTTGTATTGATATAATTAACACCAGTGAAGTTGCTTGGATAAACCATTGTAAATCCATTTAATTTGCCCAAGAAGAAACCTTTATAAAAAGTTGAATTATAGAATTGTGATGGCATGTTTGTTATTGTGCCGTTTTTGTTTGGTGTATATGCAATAAACGCAACCAAGAAAGGCATTGTTACATTTATTTGCTGCCCAAATATTATGCTGAGCGGAACCATTTCTTTTGATATAGGGTATATATCTGGATTTACAATTAAATATGCGTTGCTTAATGTACCATTGGGGTAATATAATCTAATAGCTTTGCCTGTAGAAAGGCCTTGCTCAATCGATGAATTGCTTGCACATAATGTATCATTTAGTATAAATTGAGGCACAGCCATACCTCTAGCAACAAAAACTTTAACAAAAAATTGATTTTTGCTTGTAATATTACATAAAAATGATTGCGATACGTTTATAGGTATGTATCCAAATGCTGGTGCATGTTCTATTTCACAATTAGACATACCCAAAACATATGGCTCACCAAATAAACTTCCTATTCTCTCTGCGTATGTCATGTTTGTCTGATTAACATCAACACACGCTAAAAAGTCTAAAGCTCCCCATTTTTGCACAAGCGCCTGGTCAAATAAGACATAAGCGCTTTGCAATTGATTCATAAAGTTGCCTAATACACTCGTATTGTAGCCATCTAAAGGACCTAAGACAAAGTGTGCAGCTACATCATAATCTAATTGCGCAACTGCATTATCTCCTCTAATTACTGCATTGCTGTTACCGAACCAATTGATCCAGTCACCATAATCCCACCATGAAAGAACTCTTGGCCCAAAAGGCCCTATATGTTCTCTCATATAAGCAGTAGCATTGAGCCAAAAACCAGGAACTTGATTGCAGAACAGATCTGCGAGTAATGTTTCTTTGTTTAAACTTATATAATTACAGTTTAGATTTCCTAAACCTATTAATATAGATAATGGATAGATAATTTCAAGAGTTCCAAGCATAATAATAACGATAGAATAAAGAAGATACTTATTCTCAAATCCAAGTTGCTTTATTATATAATATATGACAATTGAAAAAGCAATTATATATGCAACACCAAAATGGGGTATATACTTAACTTCAGACATTCCTGCTATAAATAAAGGCAATATAGCTGCTATATATAATATACTAGAGTCACTTTCTTTGTAGATTATATCACTTATCATTATGAAGAAAAATGCAAGCATAATAGACCAAACTATAATTGGAGACAATATACCTAAACCTGCTATTAAACCAAAACCATTACTCCCAAAATCAAATAAATAACCACTGTATTCAAATTCCTGTACTGTCATAAACAAAGGGGTATTTGGTGTGACAAAGTGCACGCTCAAAGCAAGATATTGTTTAAATGGATTGCCAAAAGGAGTAAATAATATTAACAAAATAATTATTAAAACAAGCAATGAAGTTAAAGTTAATCTTATTGTATTATAATCATAATTAAGCATTACCTTAAATTTCCTTGTTATAGTAGGTATGTAATCAACAAACAGAACAAATAACAACGCAAATAGAGGAAAACCTACAATAGTAGGTATACCAACAATATTAGGTATTCTTTCTGTTAATGTAGCGGTATATGGATTATACAATAGATAAAATGCAGTTATTACTATGAGCAATAATATATTTACAGAATAGAAATCATAATTACCCTTCTTTCTCAATACGTTTAGCAAACCTTGAATTAATATGTAAATAGCAAGCACTGCTGCATTTACCGTATAGTAATGCGCGCCCAAAAAGGTTGAAGCAAAGGCAATGCCAGCAAGTAAGGTATATCTTTTATTTTGAGGATAACGAACAGCATATAGATATGTAGCATAAAAGAAAAACATTGCAAATATGCCCCATGGTTCTAAAAGTTGCTCACCAGCAATAAAGGTTGTTATTAGTATGGGCATTGATGCAACTAGAAGAGCCCCAAATAATGCAATAGGATAACCAAAATCTAACTCTAAAAGCAGAAATATAAAGAATACTAATAATACCGCAACCAAAGGCGGATAAATTGATGAAACTGTACTTATAAGAGATATGTTTGGTTGTACTAGATTACTAAGAGTAGCGTTAGAATATGTCACATTTGAGAATTTATAATTTGTTGAATTTAAAGATATGTCATACCAAAATGCTTCTAAATAAGGAACAATCGGTTGTATTATGTGGTTTGAACCATTTACTAAGACAGGCCATGCAGAATAATCGTGAGGTATTTGATAACCATATGTCAAAATATACTCTGTACTTAACATATCAAAATATGGATCAAACTCAAAGTATGTTTTTGCTACATTTATATTGACAATTCTCACCACAAAAGCCATTATTAAAATTAAAGATAGAGTTGCATATACTATAACTTCTCTACTCCTGCTTTTATTTTTAGATTCGAAAAACTCCCTCTCCTCTTTTTCATGCATTTCTAAAAGCTCGCTTTCTTCCTTCTCATGTAATTTCTTTATTCTCTCTAGCTCCTCTATTGCTATATTTTTTAACTTCTTAAGCTCTAGCCTATGTTTTTCTCTTAAAATTCTTTCTTCTTCCTCATGCTTCTTTAATAGATCTATACCAATATTATACAATCTCATCTTTGCTCTTATTTTATGTAATTGTTCTTTCCTTGAAATTTCTGGATTTCTTCTTTTTTCATATAATATTAGAGCTATGCCAATTAAAGTAAGGACAAAAACATTAAATAGATATAAATTTTCTGAAAATAAGAATATACTTGATATAGGTATTAAATAACTCTCTAACCATGTTAATACTGGTGGAAATAACAAGCCAAAAGTTATTCCAAATATAAAAATCTCATAATAATTAAATTTGGTATTTCTTAAAAGTGCATAAGCTAATGTTAACCCAGGTGCTAAAATAGAGATTATTCCTAAAAACAAAGCTTCAACAAAAGACATGATATCTATTTATTAAAGGTTTAATTTTTAAATAATTTTAGTTTTCTTAGTTTTTTCTTGTTAGGCTACTTCTTATTAATTTATCTAATGCTTTTCTATCGATGCTTGTCGGTACTAAAGAATTATACTTGAATCTATCTGAGTACTCATCTTTTATTGGAACGTGACTTGCTAATACTGGGATATCATTATCTCTAACAATATAATGATCTAAATTTCTTAAAAGATCAATAGATAATAGCCTTTTTTGTGAAAATACAACCCTTGTAATACCTCTATTTCTAAGATTGCTTTCTCCATAGATAAATAAATAATCATTTGATACTTCATGAATTAAAGATGAAAGCAAATTTAAAGATAAATGAAAATACAAACCTTTACCCCTCTCTGATGGTACTACGTATGCTTCAGTGAGCTCTAATAAAGTAATTTTTAAATTATTTAATGTAATAGCTACTTTTTCTATAGCAGAAATAGCAACAGCATTATTGCTTTTAGTCAAAATGCCTATATAGGTATTGTTTGATTTTAATATAGATTCTGCTTCATCAAGATTCCAACCAAAAGCATCTTTTAAAAGAATTTTTGCTGAAGATCTAAGATTATCTGGTAAATTCCTATTTGTAAAAAATTCATATTCGCCATCAGTAGGCATATAGCTAAAATTAACAAACCTTCTCCCATCTTCTATATTTCTTCTAATTATATCCAATTCTTCTTTTGGTGGATAACGCTCTGGTTTGTTTATACCAAAATATGCTATAATAGCATCTCTATCAACAGAAGTAATAACTCCTTCAAAATTGAAACCTTTAGAAGTAAATGAATCAATAACTAAAGGTAATAGATTTGTATCAAAAATAATAGTCCTAATGCTTACCCTACTTATTTCATCATAACTTAGAAACTTCTTTGCATCTTTAATCGCTTTGCTAGAAGATTTATCTATATCACTTTCTTTTTCTATTGGAGGAGCAAATCCTTTAGCTCTATTATAGCTAGCAAAATCCATTTCGATACTTCCTATAGAACTTGTTTTATAACTTATCATAGGAATCACGTTTAAATATTAGAAAAAGAATTCACTTGTAAAGAGAGAGCAATCTCTTATATATGTTATAAGCCTGATTTAATTTATCTATATAAACAAACTCATCTGCTTTATGCTCATTACCTCCTTTCGCGCCTATGGTAAGAACAGGTATTCTAGTAAGAGCCAATACATTATCATCTGCAACAGATGTTCTTGATATAAAATGAGCATCCTCTCCAGTAACTTCTTTTACAATATTTAAAATTGTATCTTTATTTTCTATATTATCAAAAGAATAAGGCTCTAAGTATGGTGTTTTTCTTTCTTTTATTTTAACAGGCTCATTAGTAAATTGTTGGATCTTATTTCTAATTGATTCAATAGTATCTGGTGTATTTATAAGGGCTTCTACATCACAATCTACTAAACCACATATACTCATGCCTATCGATTCTCCATAAACTTTTGATATATGTATAACTGAATTAATAAAGTTTGATCTATTATTGTATAATTTATATGAAAATTCTGAAAAAGATTCTATTGCATCTTTTGCTTCTTTATAATACATTATGTGTTTTTTATCACCTTGAAATGTTATATTAAAAACAACTCTACCACTTCTTTTGTTTGTTATATCACTAACATTAAATCCAAAACTGGGTTCTGCTGATATTATTAATTTAACACCTTCAAAAAAGTCTTTTTTGTTATTTATAAAATGCCATACTCCTTCTGATATATTCTCTTCATCAGAGCAAAATAAGAATTTGAGCGGCAGATCAGTATTTATTATTAAAGAGATTATATTTGCTAAACCGCTTTTATCATCACTTGCACCAAGACCTATTACTCTATTATCAACTACCTCTGCTTTTAATGGATTTGTATGCCAATTATCTTTTGTTGAATCTACTGTATCTAAATGAGCATAAAAAAGAACTTTTGCATTGCCTCTAGAACCAAATAAATTGACTCTTCCATTATATAGATCTTCATTTACTTCTATTTTATCTTTTAGAATATCTTTTATATAATTAGCAATATCATTTTCATTTGGATAGATAGAATTAATACCAATTAAACTGCTCAATATCCCTATATTATCCATACTCTACTATTAGAAAGAGATATTAATTAAAAACTTTTCTACAAAATTTCTTTTTATTAAAGTGTTCTTTATGTATAAAGAAATACACATAATTGGAGCTGGCGTAGCAGGTTTGCTATTAGCAAATAATATGATAAATAACGGTATTAAACCTAATGTATATGAACAGAAAAAGGATATAAAAGAAGGCAATGAACCAAGTGGCATAGTATCAATAGAAGCGTATAATAGGCTTGGTTTCGATGCAAGAGAGGCAGTAATGGGTTCTTTGTATGGAGCAAGACTCCATGTAAACAAAAAGACTTTTATTATAGAATCAAAAGAAAAAAGAGCTATTGTATTAGATAGAACAAAACTAAATGAGATATTATTTAAAAGCATAAAAGACAAAACAAATTTAGTAATGGGTAAAAGATTAGATAGCAATGCAATAAAAGGGCTAAAAGGCTTAATAGTTGGTGCAGATGGATATACATCTATTGTAGCTAATACGTTTGGCTTTCCACCTATAAATAGGTTTATTTTAACTTATAGGGCTGAATATGATTTTAAAAATAATGAAAAGCTTGTCGATCTTTACTTTGGTGAATATTCAAAAGGCTTATTTGCGTGGGTATCCCCAGAAGGTAATAAAGAAATAGAAGTTGGTATTGGAATCGATTCAAGGTATGGAAATGCAAAAAAGATGTTTGAAAGATTTTTAAAAGAAGAAAATTTGGATTTTGGAAAGCCAAAAAAAGAATATGCGTATGCAATACCCATGGAGTGGCGTAAAAGATTCGTAAAAGATAATGTATTATTAATAGGTGATGCAGCAGGTCAAACCAAGCCAATAAGCGGTGGTGGTATATCAATGCTTACTAAAATAATGCCTTTTGCAATAGAAGCAATAAAGAAAGAAAAATTATCAATATATGAAAACAAAGTGAAGAAATTGCTAAAAAAAGAATTATTCATCCAAAATAGAGTAAGATGGTATTATTATAGCAAAAACAGAATGTATTATCTATTAAAATTTGCCAATAGTATTGGATTATTAAATGGTTTGAGCAAATATGGTATAATGGATAGCCTAACTACTAGTTTTAAAAGAATCATCCTTAGGAGATAAGAACTCTTTTATTGATTTTTTCCTAAGCTCCATTTCTTTTTCTATCTTTTCATAATCCTCCTTACTTAATACATTCTTTAATATAAACTCGCTATAGCTTAGTGATATAGAAGAGAGATCTAGAACAATATCATGTATCTTGCTTATAGGTAATTCATATATTTTCTCAGGCCTTAGTACCTCAATACCTGCTGGTGAGAATGTAAATGCAACCATTAAAAGAGATTTCAAATCTTTAAATAAAGTAGTAACAATTGCCATTGTTGAATATAAACCTGGCTCTAGCTCAATAGGCTCTTCTATTGAGCCATATGCATATACTACACCACTTGCTTTAAGCAGTTTTTCTGATACTAAATCAGTAAGCAGTAGCTGCAAACCATCTTTATCCTTTCCATGCATATCAAAATATAATTTAGCTAATATGCCACCTTCATTAATTGTTTTATCTGTAACTTCATCGACTTGGTTCATAAGATCATCTCAATTTATTTATTGCATCATCTAAACTAATAAGCTCTTCCTCACCTGTTACCATATTCCTAAGCTTAATTTTATTCTCATTTACTTCTTGCTCACCTATTATTATTACATAATTTGCATTAGTATTGCTTGCATATTCTAATTGTTTTGAAAGAGACTTATCAGATACTGCTAAATCAACATTTATATTATTGCCTCTTAATATATTTGCTATATTGATTGCATATTTTAAGTAATCGTCTTTTATATATATCAAATAAACCCTTTTCATAAACTCTTTTTTGTTTAATATTGAATAAAGCCTATTAACACCAATACTTGAACCTACAGCAGGTATATCCCTATTTGCAAAATTTGATATTAAAGAATCATACCTGCCACCACCACCTATAGATGGCATTTTTTTATCTCCTTGTTTTATTTTGAATTCCCAAACAAAACTAGTATAATAATCTAACCCCCTAGCTAATGATAAATCTATTATTATATCTCCTTTTAAAGAATAGCTTTTCAATATATCTAATAACTTAGCTATTTGGTTTGCAACTTCTTTGTTTTTAATATCATTACTTATTCTTGCTAAAATCTCATCATTTCCTTGATTATTTAATACATATCCTATGAGTTCTTCTGCTTTATCTGTAAATTGACTCAATTCTTTTATAATTTCTTCTTTTTCTTTCTTTTCTATCTTATCTATTAATCTTATTACTTGCTTCTCATTCTCTTTTTTAACATTAAAATTAGAAATAATCTCGTTTAAGAGAATTCTATTATTTAGGTGTATTTCATATTCTTCTATGCCTGCGCTTTCCAAGCCAAGTGATGAAGCTGCAATTACTTCGGCATCACTTATTAGCAGCTTACTTCCAACAATATCAACATCTGCCTGAATGAATTCTCTTTCCCTCATAAACTGAGGCTCCTCTTTTCTCCAAGAATAGCCTATAGCATATCTTTTAAATGGCATTGGCAAATCTTTTCTAGATGCAATGTATCTCGCTAATGGCACAGTATGATCATATCTAAGACCTAATTGGTCATTAGAAATAGAAAAGATCTCATTCAAAGAATCGCTTCCATAAAATTTTGAATTTAATACATTTAACGTTTCTATGTTTGGTGTTATTAATGGTTGAAAACCAAATGCCCTATATACTCTTTCTATATTTCTTATGATTTCTAAAAGAGGGTATGCTTCATCTACATCAAAATCTTTAACACCTCTTGGCAGAGAAAGGTCCATACATTTAATATTTAAAAACAAAAGTAATTAAATATAACTTATGAAGATAAAAGTAAATAAGCATGTAGAGCTTTTTATAAATGAAAAAACAAAGATAAACGACAAAATAATAAGTTTTTCAAAAATAAAAGAAAAGGATGCAGCAGTGGTGCTACTTTTTAAAAGAAAGAAGAACAAAATTTATTTATTAATTGAATATCAATATAGGCCTGTGATCAAAAAATATATATATGAAGCAATAGCAGGGCATATAGAAGATAATGAAGATGTTGTTTCTGGTGCAGAAAGAGAGATAAGAGAAGAGACAGGATATATTGTAAAGCTAAATAAACCTGTTCTGTATGCTTATTCAGCTCCAGGTATATCAACACAAAGAGAATTCTTTTTTATAAAGGAAATAAAAAACGAAAAGAAGAGAAATAAAGAGCTTGATAAAGATGAGATAATAAAATTAAAATGGATAAGCTTAGAAAAGGCAATAGATATGATAAGAAAAAATAAGATAAAGGATGCAAAAACTATAATATTGATATTTTATCTTTATTATAAAATTAAAGATTTGATTTAAGCCACTCTTCAAAATAATCCTTTGGAACTGCACCTACAGACATCGCTTTAACTTCACCATTCTCAAAAAGTAATGTTGTAGGAATATTCATAATTCCATACTTAGCTGCTATATCCATATTTTCATCTACGTTTAATCGTACAAACTTTACTTTGTCGCTGTATTTCTTCTCTATATCTTTTAATACAGGCTCAAATATCCTACAAGGGCCGCACCATTCAGCCCAGAAGTCTACTACAACAGGCTTATCTGATTTTAATACTTCGTTTTCAAAAGTCTCTGAAGTAACATCATTCATATCAATCATTTTATTTTTTTATTTCTTAGTTTATTAAACCTTTTCGTAAACTATTGGTATTTTAATTCCAAAATAAAAGAAAAAATAAGTTATTTATTATTAATCAGCAAAATAATTTGTATGAATTTTAAAGTAGACAAGATTATAAAAGATAATAAGGATTTAATCTATATAGCTATTATATACTTTGTATTAACATTAATCTTCTTTTTCCCATTGTACAGCAACTTAAGTAATATGGCATATGGTAATGGTGCAGATTTATACCAGACTTTGTTCTTTCTATGGTATGTACCACATGCATTATTTAGCAATAACATATACTTTACCCATTTGCTATTCTTTCCGATAGGCTCTAGCTTAGTAACTCAAACATTATCACCGCTTGCAGGCATATTATTTTCATTTCTTGATTTCAATATAACGCTTAAATACAATATATTGTTTATTATAGCGTTTATACTCACAGGAACATTCTCTTATATGCTCGCTTTTTATATAACAAAAGACAAATATGCAAGTATATTGGCTAGCTTTATCTTTACGTTTGCACCTACGCATATGGCGCAGGCATTTAACCATTTGGATTGGACAATGATTGAGTTTATTCCATTATATTTTTATTTTCTTTTAAGACTATACAATGAAAGAAAAAGCATATATGCAGTATATGCAGGTATATCTCTATTCTTTGCAAGCTTTTTTGGAGATATAGAACAAGGAATATTCCTTATTTTCTTTACTTTAGTAATACTTATTTTGTTTATCTTTGAAGATAGAAAAGAAAAGAAATATATAATAAAAAACATATACAACTCTGCTTTATTACTTGGTGTTTCTTTTGTTATAGCTATACCTTTCATAATAGAAGCACTACCATATTTAGGTAATGCTCTAAGCACAGCATCTAGTGTTGGAAATAGTATAAATGATAATATTATATGGAGCGATAACTTATTGTCTTTCTTCTTGCCTTCAATATATAATTATATATTGCATTATGTTGCAGAAAATTATAGTTACATATATTATAATGATCCTGCAGAAACAACAAGCTATATTGGCTATATAACCCTAATATTGGTAATAGTATCTATATATTACTGGAGAAAAGATAACAACAAAGAAATAAAGGATTATATTTTATTATTCTCAATATTATCAATAATATCCTTCTTATTATCTCTGGGGCCTTATATAGTAATAGGAAAGACTATTACTATACCTAGTTTATATATTTTATATAAGCTCTTACCAATCTTTAATATAATAAGAGAACCTGGACGTTTTGATATATTTACTATGCTTTTCTTATCTATAATAGCAGCTTTTGGATATATAAAAATAAGAGATAGAATTAATTCAAAGAATGAAATTTTGCTTTTATTATGGATTTTAGCAGTAATAGCAATAGAATATGTTGGTTTACCAATAACTAATTTTTCAAATGAATTGCTAGAGTCTACATACATACCAAAAGGTATATACCAACTTGGTAATCTAAGTGGAAACTTTACTGTAATGTTTATACCTATAATACCTACTCCAACCCAAAATGCAGAGCTATATCCTGGGATAGCAATGTATTATGATACAGCATTACACAAACCTATCGTTGGCGGCTATATAGAAAGGACAAATATAACACAAAATCTATCTGTAATAAATATGCCTCTTGCAATAATGGCTTATAATCTATTACTAGAGCAGTATACAAACCAAACACCAAATATAGAATACTCATCTCCTGTATTAGAAAACTATACTGATTTAATGCTATATACATTGGCTCTATACAATGTAAGCTTCATTGTAGTAATTAAAAATGCATATGGATATGCATACCAATATGCTATACTTTCTTATCTAAACCAGGTATTTGGCTTACCTGTATATTCTAGCAACAATATAACTATATTCTATACGGCGCCTACACTAAACAAAGATGCATTAATGTATATAAATAAAACAGAGGCCATAGCAGAAGGTGCATGGATCACTGGATATGCCTTATGCAATCAAAATAATATATCTTGTAATGCAACTATAGAGTCATTATGGTACGCAGATTATAATTCTGTAGCTAAACCTTATATAAGCATATATGCACCAATTACTGCAAATTATACACTAAACTTTACGGGCCTTACATTGCCTTATAATACCTCTGTATATATATCAACATATGCTATTACACAGCTTGGCTTAGAAAGAACTGGTTTATATAATCTATCATTAGAAAATAGATTAAATGTTTATAGCAAGAATATTACTTTAGAAAAAGGAATAAACTATTTATACATCGAACCAGAATCTGGCATTATAATGCTAAAGAACATGACTATAGAGGCAAAATGAGTATTAAGAAATAAACGTTTTTGTAGAAAAGTTTTAAAAATAATATTACTTATAAAATTTATTTGAGGTGGGGTTTGTGAAAGTAGCTCTAGAAGAAGGAAAGGTATATGATGTAAAAATAGAGGCGAAAAACGCACGTGGTGAGGGCATAGGCAAAATAGAGGGCTTTGTTGTTTTTATAAAGAATGCAAAAGTAAGAATAGGAAAGAATTATAAAGTTATTATATCTAAAGTATATAATACCTTTGCTTATGGTAATTTATTAAATGATAATGATTTTATAATAAATTAATTTTGTTTGTATATGGTTTTTTATTTTTGACCTTTTAATAATACTGATCTTTTGGTGAAAGATATGGAAATAAAACCTTTACATGGTACAACTACTATAGGACTAGTTTGTAGTGATGGTATAGTATTAGGAGGAGATAGCAGGGCTAGTATGGAAACCTTTATAGCAAGCAAAGAGGCTATAAAGATATATAGAATAAATGACTTCTTAGGCATGACTATAGCTGGAAGCGTAGGTGATGCTGTTTACTTAGTGAAATTATTACAGACACAATCAGAACTATATAATATGGAAGAGAATAGATTACTAAATCCTACTGCTGCTGCATCAATCTTATCTTTAGTTATGCAAGAAAATAAGATGGTGCCTTTTTATGTTGAATTAATAATAGGCGGCTTAAACAATGGTAAACCAGAGCTATATACTATAGATCCTCTAGGTGGTTATATAAAGGAGAGTAAGTTTGCATCTACTGGCTCTGGTTCATTGACTGCACTTGGTTATTTAGAGAGTATATATAATCAAGAAATGACTACGCAAGAAGGGGTAAAGCATGCATTAAAGGCTTTGCAGATAGCTATGAGTAGAGACTCTGCTACTGGTAATAATACCTTAATAGCTGCTATAACCAAAAAGGGCTTCAAGTTTTATTCAAAAGAGGAACTTGATAAATTATCAAAAGCCTGATTTATAATTAATTAAATTTGAGTTGGTTTCAGTGAGTGAAGAAAAAAAATCATTAATTGATGAGATTAATCAATTAATCCCGCAAAATATAAAAATAGAAAAACTTGAATTTGAAGGACCAGATATAGTAATCTATGTCGATAATGTAGCTGAGATATACAAAAATCCAGATATAATAAAGAGAATGTCTGCAGAAATAAAAAAGAAGATAATAGCAAGGAACATATCTGAAAAGCTAATGGATGAAGAAGAAGCAAAAAATATTATAAAAAGTATAATTCCAAAAGAGGCAGGAGTGGAAGATAATGACATAAGATTTTTCAAAGAATTCAACGAAGTAAAAATCTATGCATATAAGCCAGGCTTAGTCATAGGTAAAAAAGGCTCAAATCTTTTAGAGATTATAGAGAAAACAGGTTGGCTTCCAAGAGTTATAAGAAAACCAAGCATAGAAAGCGACATTATGAATGGTATAAGAGATATGTATTACAAAGAGCAGGCGCAAAGGAAAAAGTTCTTATTAGAAATAGGCAAGCTAATAAATAAGCCTATATTAAAAAGCGAGTTTGTTAAAGTAACAGCGCTTGGGGGTTTTAGAGAAGTAGGAAGAAGCTCTTTGTTAATAGAAACAAACCATTCAAAGGTATTAGTAGATTGTGGCATAAGTCCAGAACCTGGTATAAAAGGCGCAGATGCCGCTGCAGGTGACACAAATGTCGCATTTCCTTATATAAATGAAACAAGAATACCAATTAATGAGCTAGACGCAATAATAATATCACACGCACACATGGACCATATTGGCTTCTTGCCTTATCTTTTTAGATATGGCTATGAAGGGCCAGTATATGTTACACCACCTACAAGAGAATTGGCTGCTCTTCTTTTAAATGATTATATAAATCTAGTTAAGAAATCTGGAGCAACGCCTTTATATGATGATAAAGATGTTAGAAAAGCATTAATGCATATGGTAACAAGAGAATATGGCGAAGTAACAAATGTAACAAATGAAATAAAGCTAACTTTCCATAATGCAGGCCATATCTTGGGTAGTGCTTCTGTTCATCTTCATATTGGAGAGGGTCAATACAATATTGTCTATTCTGGTGATATAAAATATGGCTTTACCAGACTTCTTGATCCGGCGGATACTGAATATCCAAAGGTAGATGCACTATTTGTTGAAAGCACTTATGGAGCACAGAATGATATAAACCCACCAAGAAAAGATGCAGAAAAGGCATTGATAGATGTAATAAAAAGAACCATAGAGAATAAAGGCAAAGTGTTGATACCACTATTTGCTGTAGGGAGAAGTCAAGAGATAATGTTAGTGCTAGAAAATTATATAAACAATACAAATGAATACAAGATAGAAGCACCTATATATATAGATGGTATGATTCTAGAGGCTAGCGCTATTCATACTGCATATCCAGAATACTTAAAAGAAAATATAGAAAGAAGGATATTAAGTAATAGTTCGCCTTTTGAAAGTGAAATATTTGAAATAGCAAAAGGAAAAGAGGATGAAATATTGGAAAGCGGTCCTGCTGTTATCTTAGCTAGTGGTGGTATGTTAAATGGTGGTACAGCGCTAAATTATTTTGAAAAAATGGCAGAAGATGAAAAGAATTCATTGATATTTGTAGGTTATAACAGCCCAACTTCTTTCGGAAGAAGATTACAAAATGGTCTAAAAGAGGTTGCATTGCCAGATGAAGATGGTAAATTAAGAGAGATAAAAGTAAACATTGGAATAAATACTGTAGAAGGTTTCTCTGGTCATAGTGATAGAAGGCAATTAATAAGTTATGTTGCAAATGTTAGCCCAAGACCAAAAAGGGTATTTACTATGCATGGTGAAGCATACAAATGCGAGGATCTTTCAAGAGGAATAAGAAACAGATTACATTTAGATTCTGATGCGCCAAACAACTTAGATTCAATGAGATTAAGATAGTTTTTCTATCAAAGAATTAATATCTATTTTATTATTATTTATCATTTCTTCTATATCATGCATATGATTACTTATTATCTCATTTGCTACTTCTTTCTCTTTATCTTTTAGCTCTTTTTTAAGATATTTACTAATAGCAACTTGTGATAAATTAAGCTTTTTCCCTATATCTTGTTGAGTATAACCTCTTTTGTATAGCTCTTTTATTATTATATATCTTAATAAAGGTGCAATTTTTATTACCTTGTTGCATCTTGGCATTTCTATCTATACTTAATTAAATACAATAGTTATTTATAATTTTATTGTCAATGTATTTTTGGTGTAACTTTGAGAGGAAGAGAGCCCCTAGTAACATGCGATAATTGTGGAAGAAAGGTGCCTAGAAACAAGGCAGTAGAATATGTAAAAGTAATCTCGTTTAATACAAATATGCATACAGGCAATGATGTAAATTTTTCTACAAGGAGAAAGGTATATTATTGCATAAGCTGCGCAAAGCATCTTGGCATATTTGAAAAAAAGAAGAAAATGGCTAGAAAAAAGGTGATCTAATTTGGTTGTAGATCCAAATGAGATGCTTATATTCAAGATAAGGGCAGAAAGAGAAAAAGCTAAAACAAAAATACCAGAGAAAAAAGAAACAAAAAAAGTAGTAGAAAAGAAAGTAGAAAAACAAAAGATAGAAGAGAAAAAAGAAGTAGAAAAGGAAAAGCAACAAGTAGAGGAGATTATTTCACAAGAGGAGATACAACAGGAGCTTCCTAGTTTTGAAAATATAGAGATGCCTACAATTCCTACTTATGAAGAAGAAAAATATGACGAAAATAGATTTTCGTTGTATGAAGTATTACTCGTTTCGTTGTTTGGTATAAATGCACTTGGAATTTTATATTTAATATATCCACAATTTGGATTTTTTATAAATAGCATAGAACATCTTGGCATATTTAAATTTATAACACAGATAAATGAACAAAATGGATTTATGCTCTTTAATATTATAATGGCCTTTGCATTCATTTTTGTAATAATAGATTATATAATTAAAAGAACAGCAACAAATATAAGAAGCATAGTAGCAGTTATAGCAACACTTGGTTTGAGTTATGAATATTTCAGTAGTGGAGAAAATATAGTACTAATAACAGATATAATAAGCTTCTTAATCCTTATTGGATTAACTTTTGAGAGCATGTACCTTACAAAAGGTATTTTCCAAACAGTTAAGAAGGAGAAGAACCAAAATATTGAATGGCCTTCTATTGAAAACTTTAATTTTTAGGTGAAAATTATGGAAGACTTAAACCCATTTAATATAGCTCGTAGACAATTAGATAAAGCAGCAGAAATAATGAATTTAGAAAAAGGTGCATATGAAATACTAAAGGAGCCTATGGAGACGATAATAGTAAACATTCCAGTAAAGATGCATGATGGTTCAATAAAGGTATTTCAAGGATTTAGAGTGCATTATAACACGGCTAGAGGCCCTGGCAAGGGGGGTATTAGATACCATCCTCAAGAAAGCTTAGATACTGTAAAGGCATTGGCTGCGTGGATGACATGGAAAACATCATTGGCTGATTTGCCTTTAGGTGGGGCAAAAGGAGGTATTATCTGTGATCCAAAATCAATGACAAATGAAGAGCTAGAGACACTATCAAGAGGTTATATAAGAGCAATAAGAAGTTTCATAGGACCAAAAATAGATATACCTGCACCAGATGTATACACAAATCCACAGATAATGGCGTGGATGTATGATGAGTATAGCAAATTAGTTGGTTATAATGAACCTGCTGTAATTACAGGTAAACCAGTAGAGGCAAATGGTTCAGAGGGTAGATATGACTCTACTGCATTAGGTGGTATGTATATACTAGAAGAGAGTGCAAAACTAATAGGTATTAATTTAAAAGGCGCAAAAGTAGCTATACAAGGTTTTGGCAATGCCGGTTCATTTGCATTTAAACTTGCTACATCGCTAGGAGCTAAGGTTGTTGCAGTAAGCGATTCAAAAGGGGGTATATACAATGAAGAGGGTTTAGATTTTGAAAAATTAAACGAAACAAAAAGCCAGAAAGGAAGTGTAGTCGATTATGAAAAAGGAGAAAAGATAACAAATGAACAATTATTAGAAAGCGATGTTGATGTGTTGATACCAGCTGCACTAGAAAACCAGATAACAACTGAAAATGCAGACAAAATAAAAGCAAAGCTTGTTTTAGAACTTGCAAATGGCCCAACAACACCAGAAGCAGATGAGATTTTGTTTGAAAAAGGAGTATTAACAATGCCTGACTTCTTAGTAAATTCTGGCGGTGTTATAGTATCTTATTTTGAATGGGTACAAAACCTAAGCGGCACTCACTGGAGCGAAGAAGAAGTATATAATAAGCTAAAAGAAGTAATGCTCAGGTCATATAAATCTATGATTGATACACAAAACACTTATAAGGAAAAAGGTATAAAAATAACACCAAGAACTGCTGCTTATATAGTTGCAGTAGATAGAGTTGCAAAGGCAATGAAAGCAAGAGGCTGGTATTAAAGGTTCAATTATTTAAACTTTAAAATAAAAATAAATAATTATGGTAGAAAATGTAATAATAATTGGCGGAGGTCCTGCAGGCCTTAGTGCAGCTATTTATACTGCAAGAGAAGGTTTTAATCCATTAGTAATAGCAGGTTCATTACCAGGAGGGCAATTGCTAAACACAACTATAGTTGAAAATATTCCTGGATTTCCAGAGGGTATAGAAGGGCCAGAATATATCAATAGACTTAATCAACAAGCAACAAAATTTGGTGCTAGAATAATAAATGAGGATGCAAGGGATATAGATATTAAGAATAAACCTTTCAAAGTAATGACAAGCTCTAATACTTATGAAGCAAAATCTATAATAATTGCAACAGGAGCAAATCCAAAAAAGCTAGGCATACCTGGAGAAGATAAGTTTACTGGTAGAGGAGTAAGCACATGCGCAACATGTGATGCTGCATTCTTTAAAAACAAAAATGTAGTGGTTGTTGGTGGTGGTGACACAGCCATGGAGGATGCTGACTTTCTTACTAGATTTGCAAATCATGTTACTATTATACATAGAAGAGATTCTTTTAGAGCTAGCAAAATAATGCAAGAACGTGTTTTCAATAATAAGAAAATAGATATATTGTGGAATACAGTTGTAAAAGAAATTAAAGGAGATACAAAGGTAAGATCAATAATAATAGAGAATTTAAAAACAAATGAGACAAAAGAAATGAGTATAGATGGTGTATTTGTAGCAATAGGTTATGCGCCAAATACCTCTTTCTTAATTGGCAAACTAGAACTAGATGAACAGGGCTATATAAAAGTAGAAGATGATGTAATAACATCTATAAAGGGAGTATTTGCTGCAGGAGACGTTGCAGATAAATTTTATAGGCAAGCTACAACTGCCGCAGCTGCTGGAGTAAAGGCTGCATTAAGAGTAAGAGAATATTTAAGGAGTATAGAATAGCGCCAATAGTCCAGCCTGGTAGGACGTCGGCTTCCCATTTCTATAGAAAAAAGCCGGAGACCCGGGTTCAAATCCCGGTTGGCGCATTCATCTTATATAAGTTGTATTGTCGCTTGGCGGCTTCATTTCCTCTAGCAATTTTTCTAACTCTGCTTTTATTTTATCTAAATCACTTAGATCTATTGAAAAATTAAATATCTGAAACAAAACATTTAATACTGCCTTTGCTGCATTAGCATCTATATCAACAAAACCAGATTCACCCATTAGGCATATAGCATCTATTCTATAGTCTTTGGCTATAGCAGGTATTAAGCCTAATGCACCAAATATATTTGTTGGGGTATTGACTATATTAACATTATATTCTTTCATTTTAGACAAAAGACTTTCTTTGTTTGCAGCAGCGAATACTCTTGGGTTAGTTATATAATGATCAGCTATATTATAACCACCAATTGCATATAATAGCTTGCCATTCAATGAGGAAAAGAACTTTACTATTTTTTCACTTACCTCATATGCACCAAAAGAATCTTGCATTACCTGAGCATCTCCAGATAATATTACAACATCTTGCTTTTTTATCTTTGTATAATAAAAAGTATTTGATAATAAGCTAATACTTCCATTTTCTACTACTTTAACCATAGGAGGAAAATAAGGTGAATATAGCCTAGCAAAAGGTTTTGCATTTAGGCTAAGTCTAAGCTGTTCACTTACTATGCTTCCAACACTACCTATACCTGGCAGACCAACTATCATTACAGGATTTTTAAGCTTTAATCTTTTTAGATACTCTATTTTTGTTATCATTTTTCAACCTTTTTTATAGAAAAATTAATTGTTTTGTTTTTTGATAAAGTATTAATTGCTTCTTTTATCTTGCTTTCTGCTTCTGGATAGCTCTCCCCTTTTGCTATAAAAAGATAATGGGGTGCACCAGAATAAATTACATTAATTCCTTTGTTTATAATATCGTTTAAAGCTTCTTTTATCGCTTCTATGCCTCTCATTGTATCATTAGTAGTTATCTCTGCTATATATGAAACCTTAAATACCTTTGGCTTTATGCTTTTCTTTATAACCTTAATAATCTCTTCTGCTTTGTCGTTATCTAAAAAAGATAAATCTTCTTTATCATTATATATTGCATTTACAAGATCTATATATGTATTATATTTCTCACTTAGCTTATTGATTATCTCATCTTTGTTTGCTTTTGCTAACTCTATCGCTTGTTCAAAAAGCTTTTTATATCTAACTTCTTTTGTATACTCTTCTATTTTTTCCTTCTTTTCATTTTTGCCCACTCTTTTTAATGATATATCAACTGCCATCTTTGACTTATCTACATGTATTACCTTTGCTACGTTAATCTCGCCTTCTTTTATAAATTCATGTATATTCTTTACCCAACCAGAAGAAACTTCTTCAATTGGAAGAAAAGAATCAAGATCATATTCTAATAATTTGCAATAAGCACCATACCTTGTTATCTTTTCTATTCTAATCATAACTATTTCATTTTCATCTGGCATATCTCTTTTCATTAACACTTTGATTACCTTTTAATTTCTAGCTTTTTTCTTGTTTTAAAGGTTATGGTACGCATCTCAGATTTGTTACAAACAGTGCATGTTAAAACAACAACCTGCTTTTTTCCTAATTTCTTCTTTTTTGGCTCGGGTTCTACACTACCAACATAACCCTTAATAGCTCTATTGTGCCTTCTTGTACCTACTGCCAAACCTCTAGCCTTGCTTGCAGAGTAAATCTTAACTTTGTGAGGTGTATGCTTATTACAATATTTACAATATGTTACTATTTGTTTTCCTATCTCCATAATTTTCGCCTTTATGAATATCTAACCAACAACTTCTCCTAATTTATTCTTTAATATGAATTCCAATTCATTTTCATCTGTTACTACAATTCTTTGATCCTTAACAAATGGTCCTATGCGTGCACCATTTGGCATTAATAGCTCTGGTGCATCCTTTAATACTTTTATTATCTTAATTTTATTATCACTCAAAAGTATTTTAATCTTTTCATAGAGCTCTTTTTCTTCTTTTGGTAATTTGCTTGGTATTTGCTTTTCATATGCTATATATATCAATAATTTTTGGATTCTCTTTTTTCTTATCTCATCTATTAATTTTTTGAAATTTATCCTTTCATTATCATCTTTTATCTTCTCTAATCCTTTTAGTGCAAATTCATAAAAATTTTCATCTAGTGGTAGGTATTCGCCGGTTCTCTTTTCATTGTTATATATGGTAAAAAGAGTATCTATAGTTATTTCATTCACTTTAAATCACTTCTATAATTTTATTATTAAATCTAAAATTTTAATATATAACCCCTCAGTTCCACTATTGATATTACTTTTATTAAGATATATAAGTAAGGTATTTTCAAAACAATTAATAACAAAATTATATTATATAAGGAATTATGATTAATGGAAGTATGGGGTATATTATTTTAACAAAGTTTAAATAAACTTTATTCTATATCTTAAATATGCTTACTTTGATCTTTTTGCTTTTATTATCTATACTAATCCCTATAGCTATAACTTTATTTTCTCAACTTATAAGATATAGTAAAGAATTCAACGATGTAGCACAAAAGAATTATGAAAGCTCTGAAGAAACATTTGAGGGGCCTAGTATATCTCTAATTAAAGAATATTTACCTTATTTCTCTTTTTTCTTGGTTCTAGAAATACCTATAACTCTTTTGATAGTTTGGTCTTTATATCCAAGTAATTTTAATACAATACTATTACTTTTCATGCCCCTCATTTCATTAATCTTTATTTATATTGCTTACATAGCGCTTATAAAGTGGTGATTATGAAGGACTTTATTACTGCAAAGCAAGAATTTGATAAGCTTGTTGAAGAATCACTTAAAAAATACAAGCCAAAAGTACCTGTTGTATTTACAAAACTATCAGAAGTAACAAAAGCGATAACAAGTAATATGATTATCTGGTCAAGAAAAAATTCATTGTGGCCATTGCAGTTTGGCTTAGCTTGTTGTGCAATGGAGCTATTAGATTTTGGTGCTTCAAGGATAGATGCAGAAAGAAAAGGCTTTCTAGTCTTTAGAGCTACTCCAAGACAAAGTGATGTTATGATTTCAGCAGGTTGGATTACAAAAAGCATGGCTCCAGAAGTAAAAAGGCTATATGAACAAATGTCTAGGCCTAGATATGTTGTGGCATATGGTGAATGCTCTGTCTCTGGAGGTCCTTGGTATGAGAGCTATAATATAATAGAAGGCATAGATCAAATAGTGCCTGTTGATGTTTATGTCAGTGGTTGTCCCCCAAGACCAGAAAGTTTATTTGATGCTCTACTAAAACTACAAGAAAAGGTTGGTGGTAAGATTGATAATTGATAGAAAAGATCTAATAGATACTATATCAAGCTTTAAGAAAAAGGGTTTTAGCTATCTAGTAAAGATTCTTGGTATTGATTATATTGACTATATTTCTGTTTTATATATATTGAGAAATCTAGATAGCGATGAAGAAATAGAGATAGAGGTTCATTTGAATCAAAACGATCTTTGGGTACCTACTATAATAAATATATTCAAAGGAGCAGATTGGTATGAAAGAGAGCTATATGAGATGTTTGGCATAGAGATTAAAGGAAGGAAAGTTAGGAAGTTATTATTAGAAAAATTTAGCGAGAATATATATCCCTTAAGAAAAAGTTTTAAATGGGGTACTAAATGAGCCTTGTAAAGATAAATATTGGACCTGTTCATCCATCTACCCATGGTTTGCTTAGATTGGTTGTTACATTAGATGGCGATACAATTGTTAATGTTGAACCTCATGTTGGTTTTCTACATAGAGGTGTAGAAAAATTAGCAGAGAATAGGATGTATATGCAAATACCTCCTTTTATAGAAAAGTGTGATTATGTAGCGAAAATGGCAATGGATGAAGCTTATGTAGCTACTGTAGAAGCAGCAATGGGTATAGAGCCTAACGAAAGAGCACAATATGAGAGGGTAATATTACTAGAATTGCAGCGTATAGCGAGCCATCTCTTATGGTTAGGAGCTATGCTAAACGATCTTGGTCACTTCTTCAGCGTATTTATGTGGACTTTTGCTGATAGAGACAAAGTATTGAAATTACTAGAAGAGGCTACAGGGCAAAGAATGTTTTATGTAAACATGCGCTTAGGTGGTTTGAGACAAGAATTCCCTAAAGATTTTGAATATCATGCATTAGATGTACTTACATATTTAGAAAAGAGAATTAATGAATATGAATCATTTATAGAAAATAGCAGCTTGTTTAAAGAGAGAATGTATAAAGTCGGAGTATTATCAAGAGATGATGCCATAAATCTAGGAGTAAGTGGGCCCGTATTGAGGGCATCCGGTGTTAATTTTGATGTAAGGAAAGATAAACCTTATTATGTTTACAAAAAATTGAACTTTAAACCAATTGTATTATATAATGGAGATAATTTTTCTAGATATAAGGTAAGAATACTTGAAATTAAAGAAAGCATAAGGCTAATAAGAGAAGCATTTAAACAAATGCCTGATGGAAATGCAACAGGAATGCCTATAAAACTAATAAATCCAGCACCTAAAAATAAGGTTGTTAGAGTAAGTAGAGAAGGGCCTAGAGGTGAGATTATGTTTTATCTAGTTGCAGATGAACAAAGACCATATAGGCTAGCAATGAGAACGCCTGCATTTATAAATCTAGCTGCTCTTAATCACATTGCTAGAGGAAACAAGTTTGCAAACCTGTTTCCAATAATTGGTAGTTTGGATTTGGTGATGGCTGATGTTGATAAATGAGCTTATAGAAATTATAGAATACTTTATTGTTATGCTTATTACTGCATTTGCATTTGCTTATTTCTTTGGTTGGCTTGAAAGAAAATTTGTTGGTAAGTTTCAAAGAAGGCATGGTCCAACGTATCTTGGAAAGTTTGGTTTATTACAGAATCTAGCTGATTTCTTTAAGTTATTGACAAAAGAGCAGGTTTGGCCTAAAAAGGCAGACAAACTTCTTTTTCTTGTTAGTGTTTTCCTTATAGCAGGTTTTACTCTATATTTAGTCATGCTTTTACCAATATACAACTTCTATATAATAAACTCAAGCATTATTCTATTGCTAATATTTATTATATTATCATTTTTACCAATACTAATAGCACTAAATGGCTATTCTTCTTCAAACAAATTTGCTATGATAAGCGCGCAAAGATCTATATTATTGTTGATTTCTTTTGAGATACCTCTATTTCTTGTATTAATAGCAATTGGTTATTATGTACATAGCTATAGTATTGTATCCATAGTAAATGCTCAATCAAATTTGTGGTTCTTATTCATTATGCCTATTGGTTTTTTTGTCTTCTTAATGGCATTATTAGCTGAGATGGAAAGAACTCCTTTTGATTTAAGAGAGGCTGATTCAGAATTAATAGCTGGTTGGCTTACAGATACTGGTGCTCCTTATTATATGCTTGCCTTATTTGTTGATTATATTAGATCCTTCTTTGGTGCAGCAATAATTTCTTTATTATTTCTTGGTGGCTGGTATGGACCTTTTGGCAATTCATTCATATGGCTATTTATAAAGACAATCTTTGTTGCTTTGTTTATAATGTTTATAAGGGCTATAGCAATAAGAATGAGAATTGATAGAATACTTTATTTCGGTTGGATAGTACTGCTTGCTTTATCAATTATTAATTTATATTTAGTATACTTAGGGTATTAATATGATTGAAAATATCAAAAAGATAGGTGTTGCATTAAAGATTTTAACTAATAAAAGAGCCACAGTAGAGTATCCTGAGAACAAAGAGATATTACCAGATAACTATAGGGGTATGCTAAGGTTAGATATAGATACATGTATAAGCTGTGGAGCCTGTGCGAGAATATGCCCAAATTCTACTATAACAATGGTTGATAGAGATACAGATAGAGGCATAAAAAAATACCCAGAAGTAAATTTAGAGAGATGTTTCTTTTGTGGCTTATGTGAAGAAGTATGTCCACCAAAGTGCCTAGTTCTTACAAAAAGCTATACAGAAGTTGTATCTTTTGATAGGCGTGAATTCATAAAGGAGCCAGAAGAGTTGAACTAAATGTTTAGCTTAATAATCTTGGCTTTATTTATAACCTTTATCTTGCTTTTAGTATTTGATAGAAGAATAAATTACAATATAATATATTTGGCATTTTTATTTATTTTTGTATCAATAGTATTAATTCAATACAATATAATATTAGCATTGCTACAACTTTTTATTTTGGTTGGTGGTATATCTACATATACATACTTAGCTATAAATGAAGAAGAAAAAGCAGATAAGCCAAACTTAATATATATAATTATTTTGCTTATTTTGTCAGTACCTATAATCTTTTTAACTAATTTATACGTGCCGATTAATGCATTTAATCTATATCTATTAAATAGCTATAGTTATCTATATCTCATCTTGTTTGTGTTTTTGCTTGTTGTATTTATAGTTATCATAGGCTTTAAAGAATTAATAAAGGTGAAACCATGAACCTCTTTCTTTCAACAGTTTTGTTTTTCTTTGGGCTAATGGTATTTATGATTAATAGAAATGTAATAAAGAGATTTATAGGTATAGAGATTATGTTTTTATCTTCACTTTTAGAAGTAATAATATTATATAACAAGTTTTCACTTATTTATATAGTATTAATTTGGTCTTTATTGGGCATGGAGTTATCTGTATTTATAATTTTGTATTTATATCTAAAGGAGAAGAACCAAACATTAAATATTGAGTTGATTTCATGATCTTTCCATTAATCTCTATTTTAATACTAATTATATCACTATTCCTTATTTTATTTTCTAATTGGAAAAGTGCATCAAGAATATCGCTAATATCTATTTTGTTATCTTTTGTATTATTTATTCCTTCATATACTGAAGTAAATCAAAGCTTTTCTATGTTGCTATTTTCATTTGGCAACTTCTCTATTCATATCTCTATCTATCTTGGTATGATAAATCTAATCTTTGCTTATATAATTTTGCTTATAGGTATATTCGTAAACATTTACTCTATAGAATACATAGATAAGGTATCACAACACAAAAGATATTTCGCAACATTAACACTATTTGAAATTTCTATATTGTTGTTTTCTATCAGTGGCAATTTATTTACTATGTTTATAGGTTGGGAATATCTAAGTCTTACTAGCTATATGTTAATAGGTTTTTATGAAACAAAAGAAGCAAACAAAAGCGCTAGATTAGTAGGAAGCGTTATATTTATAAGTGATATATTGTTCATAGCAGGTTTGGCAATATTTTATCTTTCATTATCTACAAGCAATATCTCTTATATAATCAATAATTTTAATGTAAAAAACCAAGCAATGTCTGTTGCTCTACTTTTGATATTAGCTGCTTCATTAATAAAATCAGCTCAATTTCCATTTGAAGAATGGCTTATACATGCAATGCAAGCACCTACTCCAATATCCGCTTATTTACATTCAGCTACGTTGGTAAAAGCAGGCACCTTTGTTATTCTTTTGTTAGCACCATTAATAAATGCATATGGTTTTAGTAACGTTTTAGTTTATATTGCAATAATAACACTATTCTTTGCTTCTATAAGCGCTTTGTTTAATTTTCATATCAAGAAGATAACTGCTTACTCAACTATTAGCGAGATGTCTTTGATATTCTTAGCAATAGGCCTTGGTAATTTGTATGCAGCTGAATTTTTGTTTATAGCACAAGCATTTTATAAAGTATTGTTGTTTTTCATAATAGGTATTTTATATAAAGCAAATGATACAGAAGATATAAGAAACATATATGGTATAAAATCATCAAAAATGCTATATGCTTCTGTATTGATAGGAATATTCTCTGCAACTGGTTTGGTACCTTTATCTACTTATTATTTTGATGTTCTTTTAGATAATAACATAAGCTCAACAATCCTTATTTTACTACTTGCAATTGAATTTCTTACATATCTCTATTTCATGCGTTTACTTAATTTTATAAAAAGACCATCTAAATTAGATTTATTTAATTTTAGTAAGATAGGCAAGATTATGAAAATGCCAACATATCTATTTACAATATTTAATATAATTCTGTTGCCTATTCTATTTTATTATTATAGAAATCGCTTTGTTTCTATACAAAATATTTCATATATCATTGATGCTCTCATTGGTTTAGCCTTTGCAGCTCTTGCATTTATTATATATAGGAATATAAAGTATGGAAATGAAGATGAAGATTATATAACAACAAAGAGCATAAATTACTTATATAATCTGTTTGGCTCTTTACTTTATGATCTTAGTATAGGTATTTCAATAATAAATGACTTTGTTGAGACATATGCCTATTCATTATCTAGTAAGATACTTTATACCAGTGAAAGGTATAAATTCATAAGCATAGAAAAAGCATTAATTGTTGTTTTTGGAATATTCATTATAGTGGTGGTATCATTAATCTATTAATTATCTTTACTTTGTTGCCTATTCTAAACATCTTTCTTAGATTTATTAATAAAAAGAACCTTGTACTTATTTTAAATGAATTTTTATTATCAATTATCTTTTATTTAACATATTTCTATTACAATCTTACTTTTGTATTTATAATTTCAATAATAAGCTTCATTGCATTCTTATTATTCTATAATACAAAAGATTATAGAAACAATACAATATTGCTATCTTTTCTAACTTTTGGCGCTTTCATAGCTTTTTATAAAGAAAGCATAATAAGCATAGTTTTGGGACTTGAGTTAGTTTCATTTTCAACATTTTTACTTTTTCTTATAAACAACAATATCATAGAAACAAATACAAAATATTTTCTATTATCATCATTTTCTATTGCATCTCTACTATTTGGATTATTGCTTGCTTCATCTAACTTGAGTATTGAAATAGCATTGTTTGGGTCATTGATTGCATTCTTTGGTATATCTTTTGAATCTGGAATATTTCCTTTGAATATATTCTTGCCGAATATATATAAGGGCTTACGTAGTATTTTGATAAGCATATTAGGTTCTTTTAATAAGTTGATATTCATCTTTGTATTGATTCAACTTGTCTCTTTTGTATTTTTGTATAATGTAAAGATTTTATTATATCTTGAAATTGCTTCAGTAATTACTATGTTCTATGGAAACATCTTAGCATTAAAAGAAAAGAATCTTAAAAAGTTAATAGCATATTCTTCAATAGCTCAAATGGGTTATGTAATAATTGGTCTGGTTGCATATAATAATATTGGTTATATAGGTTCTATAATACAAGCATTTTCATATTCTCTATCTATATTTGCTTTAGTAATATTATTGTTAGTTTTAGAAAGAGAAAACAGATATAGCTTAAATGACATAAAATCACTTTATTATAGAAATCCATTTTTGGGTTTTGTTATTGCAATAGCATTAATCTCTTTATTAGGAATACCTCCTACTTTTGGATTTGATGGTAAATTATTCTTGTTGCTTTCTATATTAATAAGTGGTAATCTCATTTTAGCAATAATATTTATCTTAAACATAGTAATATCTGCATATTATTATCTAAATATGCTTAGGTTAGTTTTTGAAGAAGATAGCAAGAAGACAACTTTATTATATAAGAATGAATATTTAGTATTGTTTATTATAGCTTTCTTATTAATCCTACTTGGCCTTTTGCCTAATATAATAATAAAAATATAGCGAGAGGTGGATTTGAACCACCGATCTCTGGGTTATGAGCCCAGCGGGCACTCCAGGCTACCCTATCTCGCTACTTATTATTAATTTCAAATTGAGTTATAAAATTTATTAAATTTTCTTTATCAATTCTATCCAAACTCCTTCCACATTCAGGACATTTAAATGACAAATCAAACGCTTTATCAAAAGGTATTATTGCCTTATTCTTGGGATAACAATTTTTGCATATAAAAAAGTCATTGCAATTATCTGGTAATGTTCTTAACACATTATTTTCGCTTTTGTTTATACTATTATAAAAGGATTCTAGCTTTTTTTGATCAAGATACCACTTAAATGTTAGCCAACCACTCGAGCTTTTCTTTGTTATATAGTTAAGTAAGTTCATTCCATTCATAATATTCAATTCTCTTCTTACTTCATTTATTTTTTCATTTATTTCTGTAGCAATCTCTTCATCAGTCTTTAAACCTCTTCTTATTACATTTAGTATTTCTATAGATCTTGGACCAACATGCTCCTTTAGATATTCTTTGAAGTTATTGTCTTCTAATACCTCTTTAAAGAGCTTTTCATCAACCTTTACATATGTAATAGTATTTTCTCTTTTCTTTTCCTTTTTGCTTATACCTTTATTCTTCTTATCCTTCTTTTTATTTAGAGTCTTTCCAACTCTTTTAGTTTTTACCAATTTTTTAGAAGTAGTAGCCATTTAAATCCTATTTATATTTTCCGCATTTTATATTTTTATTCTTTTCTACTAAAATAATAATAAATATTTATTTGTATTAAAGTAAAATATAGAGATTTTTTTGGGCCCGTAACTCAGCTTGGCCAGAGTGGCTGGCTTTTAACCAGCAAGTCGTGGGTTCAAATCCCACCGGGCCCGTCTAGATTTTCTTTGCTTTAAATATTTATGAGATTAAAGTCCGTTAGTATAAAAGTTATAACCAAATTTATTGATATTAACAATGCTATTGCAATATAAAAAGCCATTGGATTATAAAAAACATAAATTAATTCTTCTTTTTTCATAAATGCTTTTTCTATTACATAAAATAATATGCCTCCAATAATTGCTATTAAAGGCATTATTGTCAATATAATATAACTAAATTCTTTAAATCCATAAATAAATAACATCAAGTCGCCAAAAAATGTAGATGAAGTTGGCAAACCAACTAATATAAATGATGCTATGATCATTAAATAAGAAAAGTTAGGTATATATTTTAAAGTAGCAACCATTTTATCTATATTATCTGTATCAAACACAAGTATTACATAGCCTATTATTAGGAATATAGAGGCTATAGCTAAACCATGGCCTAAGCTAAGAAGCATTATTATAGATTTTGAACCTGTTTCAGCAGCTATGCCTATTATGCCTAATTCACCTATGCTTATATATGAAAATAATTTCTTAATTGATTTTTCACTTATTGCTATAATAAGAACATAGCTTATTGATATTATAAGCCATGAAAGAATTACTATATTGCCTAATACTTCTGGCATTATAAAAGATAATAAATATATACCAAATTTTGAAATAGAAGAAGCAAGTAATATAGTTATTGGCATTGGCGCTTCTTGGTATGCATCTGGTACCCAATAATGAAATGGAACAACGCCTATCTTAATCATTGCAGCTATTACTAAGCACATTATCGAAAGATAGATGATCTTATTATTAATATTAGCTATTGAAAAACTAGTGTTTTGTGAATATATGCCAAGTAAACCAAATAACAATAAAGTAGTTGATAATATAGAGAACAACATAAACTTTATAGCTGCTTTTCTTCTTTCTATGCCTCCAAAGATATAGATAGACAAGAATATAATTATTTCAGTAATTTCCCAAAAAATAAACACAGAAAAGAGATTGCTTGCTATGAATGTAAATAAGCTAGAAAAAGAAACAATGCTATATAATAAATAGAAAAGGTCTTTTTTGAATTGTATGAAAGAATCTAAAGTTAATGTTATTGCTACTAAGACAATATTAGTCATTATTGCTAAAATATATCCAAGACCATTAAAATAAATAGAGAAAGGCAAACCTAAAAAATTGAAAGAATAATTTTTGTTGAATAAAAGCAATAAGAATAAAAGAGTAAAAAGATTATATGCAATCAATACTCCTTTTTTAGGCATTAACTTGATTGCTATTATGAAGCTCAATACCGCAATTAAAAATATATCTAGGTACATTGCAATACTAAATTATTAAAAACATAAAAAATAAAAACATCTTTTCATTAAGAAAATTAATGGTTCCGGAAGAAGTAATAAATGATTATAGCGGTATGATAGATAAGAATACTGCAAATAAGATAGCTAGTGGTAATAACAAGTATAGCGCTAGCTCTCTATTATCTAATACTATATCTGTTGATTCCATAGTAGATATAGAAGACTATGTAATAAGACTATTCAATAAGAGAGTATTTAATAGAAATCAGCAAACACATAACGTTAGGCATGGTGTTTTAGGCAATGGAACCAACTTTGTTAGACTAGTCTTATGGGACAATTTTGCAGATCTAGTAGACAAAATACCTATAGAGAGAGGGGACAAGGTTCTTATAAAGTTTTTGAGGGTTAAAAATTCTGAGAAAGGAATAGAATTACATTCAACAAAATCAACCTCTATATATAGAAGAGAGCCGCATCCGTTTGGCATAGATGATTTTTCAAATCTAAAAGATGGAGAAATATCAGACATAATAGGTTCAATAACTTCTATTGGCTCTTTGAAATATTTTGATAGAGATGGCAAGCAAAGGAATGTAGTAGATTGTGAGATTACAGATAAAAACCAAAATAAAATGAAACTCGTTATGTGGGATTCTTCTGCATTATTGACTAGTGAGATTAATATAGGAACTACAGTAAAGATAGAATTTGCTAAGGTTAAAAAAATAAATGATCAATTAGAGATACATGCTTCAGATAAATCTAGGGTTATAATAAATTATAAGATCTAAACAAACTTGCTTAGATCAAATTGTCCAACACTCTTTTCTTCGTTTACTGTCAAATCAAACATATTTTTGATCTCTTCTTTTATAAGATTCAACCTTTCTTTTATGTAATCATCAACATCATATTTATATGCTAGATTTAACGCATTGTCAAGATACTTTTCTATGCTACCACGCGATATAGTCAAAAGCAAATTTCCATTATCATACTCGCATTTTCCGCTTAATGGAATTCTTCTATATTTTCTATTGCATACAGAGCATCTGAATATTTGCTTTGAAAAAGAATGCAAATTACCAATCATATCTGGCAAGAAGTGGCTTACTATTAATCTACTTGCTGCATCTTTTTTATCTATTGCATATATCTTTTCCATTAATTCAAACTCTGCCTTTATCTTATCTTCCATTGTATTTAATGTTACATAAAGACTCTTTTTTGGCGAATCATCTATGCTTTTACTGCTTGCTTTTATTGAAAACATTAAGTTTTCATATTTGTTAGAATTTTTTGTAAGTCTGTCTTTTACTGTTTCTATAGGTATATCACTAGGCATTGCATTTTCATAGGATTTATAATAAAACTCTAAAGGCAATTGATCAACAACCTCTATATCGTGTGCTTCATCATCTACCTCTTCTGGATATATATTTAATGATAGTACTATAGGAGCATCCATAGTACCCCCTATAGTACTTGATAAATAATGTCTAGAAAAATTAAGCAGAGCATCTAGTAATAGCATAGCAGAATCTTCATCTCCATCACAATTCCTTCTCCTTGCTGCTATTAAATAAGGGTGCGCTAAACCAACTCTAGCATCTGTATAGCCAATTATTCTAGATAAAACACCACAAGAAGTATGTGGTGATAATGTTATTACTAAATGACCTATTAGATCCTCTGGTTTTTTCAAATTATAAAAAGGTTCCATCTTGTAGAATCTAACCAGCAATTCATCTATAAAGTTAGCAACTTTGTAAAGATATTCAAGCCCTTTAGTATTTATTATTATATCTTGGTGTTTTAATTCAACAAGTTGTTCATCAGAAACCAATTCATTTCCTAAATAGTCTTTGTCATAGCCCATCTCTCTTAACTTTTCAACACTTACATGTATCTCTTTTGGGTAGAAGTGGGTTATAGGTGCATCTGTTGAATCAAACCTACATGTCCCATCCTTAAATACATATACATTATATTTGCTTCTAAGTATACCTTTTTCTATAGGCTCTGCTTCTTTATTTTTGTTTGTAAGTCCTTTTACTCCTTTTAATTGATTTGGTATATTCTTAATTTCTAAATTGCTCATTGCCTTTTCTATAATGTCTTCTATATCTATCTCTCTTTCTTGATATGGTACTGTCTTTGTTCCGCAAAGTTCACAAATTTCTTTAAATGTTTTGTTTCCACACTTTGGGCATGTGTATTGCAATATAGCACGCGTATTACATGGGTAGCAATATGGCCCTTCGATTAATCTCTTACAGCTTGGACAGTAATAATTTGCTATCTCAACGCTTACTTTTAACCTACCGAACTGTTTTTTGCTTAATTGATATAGTTTTGCTATATCCCTATCTCTTGTCTCTCCTATAGGAAAAAGAGCATGTGGCGCTGGTTTCATTAGTCTTTCTTTTGCTTTCTCAGGTCTGCCTATTCTTGCACCAATAAATGTAGACCTTCTTGGCACTTTAAATATAGATACTTTATTTATCAATTCTAATGGATCATCTGTGCTTATCTCATTATACTCCGGTATTTTTATTGATAGATCCTTATTAATAAAACCTAATTCTGTGAGAAGTGCTAGGAAATAATCTCTTTCTATTATTATCTTATTCTCTCTTATTTTATGCGGCACACATAATAGCTCTAAGATATTTTTTACATTATCATCTTTATTTATTGCAAAATCATTTATTTCATTTACTTCTTTGTACCTTTCTATTGTTGGAATAAAGAAATTTATCAAGTATATTATTTCATCTTTTTTAAGGGCCTGAAATTCATAAATGAATTTTGGTGGTAGTGGTATATTAAGCTCTTTTGATAAATTAAAAGCCGATATAAAATCTATATCGCTAGCATTTATTTCCTTATTTAATTTGCTCTTTACTTCACTTTCCCAAAATTCCTCAACGTAGCTTGTTGGTAATAGTGGCGCATTTGCATGTTTAAAGTCACCATAAGATATTAAGATATCACCAAGCGATATAATCTTCTTTACCTTATTTTGTAAAGACTTTGCATCTTTTGCATTATTAATTCTCAATGCATCGCCATTATCTAATACTACAAAAGGCCCTTCAATGCTATCTACAGGCATCGATATTGTTCCTTTCCTTGGTTGTGACATTTTTAATTGTGTACCTACAGCCATAAAACCCTCTAATATAAGCATCGTTGCCGGATTGAACCCCATGGCGGCTAAGCCGGTAAACCTACTTCTACCATATCTTAATCTAAAGCCCCCTATTCTATTTGGATATGCCAATATAGGTCTACCGCCAACCAATTCGCTTAAGAAATTTGTATCTACATCTTCTTTTTTCTCTTCTACAATTTTCTTATTGTATAGAGGCTCAAGCCAATTCCAATCCAAATTTACATATTTAAGCTCTTTTGTTAATTTTTTTGCCTTCTGTGCTATACCCTCACATAATACTAAAGGTACTCCGCCTCTTATTCTATTTGTTATCATCTCTTCTTTTCCTTCTATATTCTTTCTTTTTATATTTCTATATGTACTCAATTCTAAATCCTCTGTTGCAACCCCATCAACACAAACAGGACAATTCTTTACTATATGTCTTATCTCATCATCGCTTGGCCTATACTGCAATCTTGCTACTCTTGTATGATAAAGTTCAATTTCTTCAACATATCTCTCTATTTCTTTTTCGCTAGGCTTATATCTATCTATATTGAAGAATCTCCTTGCATAATCTGCAAACGCTACTGATAATGCTACAGCAGTGCCACCTGCACTTCTTATAGGGCCAGCATATAAAATAGCTACATAAGGGGTATTGTCTTCATTATAAAACATCTTTACTGTTTGTATTCCCTCTGTCGGAGCTACCAATATACCCTCTGTAACTATAGCCAATGCGGTCTTTACAGCAAGATCGATTCTTTCTATCTCTTTTTTATCCTTAAACTTATCGCCAATACATATCTCTTTTACGATATCAAAAGCTAGTGCAGTTCTTGAAGTTATTTTATTTAATCTCTCTTTTATGAGTTCACCTATACCTTTAACACCTATTATACCTTCTACTCTTGCTGCTAAGTCTGGTGCGGGTTTTATTTCTACTTCTTTTTCTGGATCAAAACCTTTAGATCTGGCGCTGTTTGCTATATTATATAATTTATAAAATTCATCTTTTAATTTGTCAAAATAAGCATCAGTATCCATATCTTTAGATTTTGTTTAAAAATTTAAGAACTTCACTAAATTTTTGTATTATTTTATTACAAAAGTATTGATTAATTAATCTTATTTGTATAATTTAATTGTGCCAAAGATTGATATAGAAAAAGTAAGGAAGGAAGGAATAAAAATAAGGGTTAAGAGAAGCGGTGTATATCAACAGATTACTTTTCAATTAAGAGAGGAGACAAAAGGAAACATAAAATTCATTGAATTGTTTACAGATAAGAACATTGATTTAAGCGAAATAATAAAGATAGCAAACGAATATGATATACCAATAAGAGCAAAGAATGGTATTGCATTTCCTGAAGGAAAAGATATCATGGATTTCATTGTATAAATCTACCTTTTGCGCATGCAGTGCATATGCCCTTTTCTTTTATAAAATGATCATCACATACAGGTCTACCGCACAATTTACAAACATGCTTTGCTTCTTTATTGCATATATAACAAAGCTTATGTATCAATTAAATCACCAAATATTGTTTTTGCCTTTTCTTTAGATAATGGTTTTAAACCCCTCTTTTTTGCATATTCACATTGATACCTTATATAAGTTTCGTTAATCTTTGTATTGGGATTTACCTTCTTGCATTCTTCAATATAATTACTAATGATCCTAACAGCCTCTTCTATTGGTAAACCTTTTACATTTACTAAATAAGGTGCAAGTATAAGATTTACTACCCTATGCCTGCCATCATCTATTGGCTTTTTTAATAATGCCTCTATCCAATTTAAATTTGTATTAGTCTTATTTGTATTGCTTTCTTTGAAAATGATTTTGTTTATTTCTTCTTTCTTTTCATTAGCAAAAGAAATTACTTCCTTTGGTGGTTCTTCTAATTTAGAGAAAGAGTTTAATATATTCTCTCTTATTTTATCTCTTATTAAATTAAGAAATTCATTTATATTCATATAGACTTCTCCTTTAAATAAATGCATTTCTGTTAAATTTTCACTCTTATTTTTAATTTTAAGTATATCAAACACACTTAGTACAAACATATCATTATTCATTTTGAAAACTAGATTTAGCTCGCTTGCTATTCTTTTTATATAATCTAATTTTATGTTGTTTTCTAATGTATTTAATCCAGCTATGCTTCTTCTTGCCTCTTCTTCTGCAAATGCATTTATTAAATAATTATATTTAAATGCAAACAGTAGCATTTTTGTATATGCAAACGTTATTATATAAGAAACTTTTATATTATCTAAAATAGTTTTCATAAATTCAATCTTATTATTCTTTGCAAGCTCTTTTATTTTTAAAAATGCTTCATCAAGGTATTCCTTTTCTATTTTATTAATACCTGCTTGTCTTATATAATCTCTTGCCTCGTTTGAAAAAGGAAATACATATGCAAAATCTAGATCCATATCATTTTTATTTATCTATTTTTACTTTTATATAGTTTTGTTTTTACTTTTTTAAAAAACATATAAAAATATTTTTTGAAAATTTCTTAAAGGTGTGATCATGGTTGCAGATGAACAAGAACTAGCCATTCCTAAAGAAACTTTAGATTTTTTTGCTAATGATGAAATAAGAGCAAGAGTTTTCTATGAAAAATATGCTTTAAGAGATGAGAACAATAATATAATAGAGAAAACACCAATAGAGACATGGCACAGGGTAGCAAGAGCAATAGCAAGCGTAGAAAGAGATGAGAAAAAGAAAGAATGGGAAGATAAATTTTATTGGCTTCTTGAAGACTTTAAGTTTATTCCAGGTGGTAGAATTTTATTTGGTGCTGGCAATGAAAAGAGAAAAGTTACTTTAATTAATTGTTATTATATACCAATAAAAGAAGACAGCATAGAAGGCATATTTAATTGGTGCAAAGAAGCAGCTAGAACATATAGCTATGGTGGTGGTGTAGGTGTAGACATTTCAATACTAAGGCCTAAGGGAAGCCCAGTTCACAATGCTGCTTTAAAATCATCCGGTAGTGTATCTTTTATGGAAATAATGAGCGAGACCACACATACAATAGGTCAGCAAGGTAGAAGAGGAGCACTAATGATAACAATAGAAGTTAGTCACCCAGATATATTTGATTTTATAAAAGTGAAGCAGAATTTGACAAAGGTAAGATATGCAAATATTAGCGTTAAAGTAAGCGATGAATTTATGAGAGCGGTAGAAAATGATGAAGAATTTACTCTTAGATATGAAAATAAAGTAATAGGTAAAATAGAAAAGAAAGTAAAAGCAAGAGAAATTTGGAATGAACTTATAAAATCTGCTCATCAATGGGCTGAACCTGGAATAATATTCTGGGATACTGCAAAGAGGTTTTCACCAAGTGAATATAATGGCATGAATGTAAAAGGGACAAACCCTTGTTCAGAACAGATACTAGAGGATTATGGTGCTTGCGATTTAGGCAATATAAATTTAAGCTATTTTGTAAAAGATCCATTTACTGATCATGCTTCTATTGATTGGCAATCATTGGAAAAAACAGTAAGATATTCAGTTAGATTCTTAGATGATGTGCTTGATTACAATAAGGATAAGCATCCATTACCTGAACAAAGAGAAGCATCAATGCGTGGTAGGAGGATAGGTATTGGTTTTACTGGATTAGCAGATATGTTAGTTAAATTAAAGCTTAGATATGATTCAGAGGAAGCACTCCAATTTGTTGATAAGTTATTCGATTTCATAAAAATAAAGGCCTATGATGAAAGCATAGAAACTGCAAAAGAAAAAGGACCATTTCCAATGTTTGATGCTGAAAAGCACTTATCGATGGAATTTATTAAGCAATTGCCAGATGAGATTAAAGAGAAGATAAAGCAGTTTGGCTTAAGAAACGTTGCTATACTTACTGTGCCACCTGTTGGTAGCGGTTCTATATTAGCAGGCACGTCTAGTGGAATAGAGCCTATATTTGAGTTTAGTTATATAAGAAGAAGTGAATCATTAAGCAAAGGCGAGTTTAAGGTTTATCACCCACTAGTAAAACAATACATGGCAATGTTTAATATTACTGATGAAAAAGATTTACCAAGCTTCTTTGTTAAAGCCTATAATATAAATCCACATTTCAGAGTAAGGATGCAAGCAACAATACAAAAACACATAGATGGTGCAATCTCCTCAACAGTGAACTTGCCTAGTGATACTTCTGTAGAAGAAGTTGGTAATATTTATATGGAAGCATGGAAACAAGGCTGCAAGGGAATAACAGTATATAGAGAGGGTTCAAGAGAGGGCATATTAATTACAGAAGATTCAAAGAAGAAAGAAGAAAAGAAAGAAAATAAAGCAGAAAAAGAGAAATGGGAAAGACCTACAACAATGACAGGAAAAACAATAAAACTAAATACAATGTCAGGTGCTTTATATGTTACATTGAATTTTGATGAAAACAATGTTCCAAAAGAAGTCTTTATAAATTTAGGAAAAACAGGAAGCGAAGGTAAATCTTATACAGAGGCAATAGGAAGATTAATAAGTAAATATCTTCAGATAGGAGGTAGCATAGATGAAGTGTTAAATAGTCTTAAAGGTATAAAATCATCAGATGAAACATTTTGGGATAGAGGAGTAAAGATATATAGTATTCCAGATGCAATAGCAAAGGCCATAGAAATAGGTCTGGGAAGATTTAATTTTAAAACAAAAGAACTTGCATCTAATTTTGAGGATGGTATACAAAAACAGCTAAGCAAAGAAAAAGATGAGCAAAACAAAGAAAACGATAATAAAGAAAATAAAAAAAATGGATTTGAAATGTTAGTATGTCCAAAATGTGGTGAGAAGACACTTATATATGAAAATGGTTGCTATACCTGCAAGACATGTGGTTATAGCAAATGTGAGTAGCTTATCTTTTTAGCGCTCTTATTGATATAAGCTCTATTTCTTCTTTTATTATTTTATCTATTTCATTATATAGATTTATGCATTCATCTTTTTTGCATAGTACATGATATGCAGAAAAAGGACTATATGAACCTACAACATATCCTTGTTGATTTACAGTTATAGTAGTAATAAATTCAAATTTGTCATCATATAAATATTTTTCCAATTCTTTTTTTCCATTTTCATCTAGCGCTATTTTATTTAATCTATTTTTGCTATTTGCTTTTATTTCATTAAGTCTTGATTCATCAACGCCTCTCTTTAGTTCATCAACCTCTTTTTTATTTAGCGATTGTATTATGCTTATTACTTCTTCTGGCCACATTACTACATTACCCTTTTCATTTATAATATATTCTCCAGTTAATAATAATTTCATGATATCATCAAATATAATTGAGCTTGAATTCAGTAGTGACCATGCAAGAGTCTTTTTCTACTATCATTGTCTTTTCTGTTTGTGCTACTATACCATTACTCTTTTCAATTAGCGCTGGATATGGTTCAAGTGCGTTTGATCTTAGTAATTCACTAATCCCTGTTTTTACTTTGAATTCATCATTTTCATCATTAATTAACCATCTTGTTGCAAATGGGTATGTTGAAAAGTTATTATTTATAAATTCATACAAAGATCTTGTTTCGGCTCTTCTAGATCTTATATTTATACCTAAGCTGCTATATATCTCAACGTAATCTGTTTCGTCTACAAAACCGCTTTTTCCTATTGTAAGGAATGTTTCTATTGCTATTATTTCTCCTTCATCTAATTTTGTATCATCACCATTATCATAATTTGGTATAAAAATTCTTGCATGCAATGATCCTTTTTCTATACCATGTCCACCTAGATTTTTTATTGGATTTACGTTATATTTTTTTGCTACCTCTTCTACTTCTCTTCCTATTTCATTTACGCTAATACCCGCTTTTACTTTGCTTATAGCTGCATTTAATGCCTCTTCACTTGCTTTTATTAAGTTTTGATAATTATTTGAAAGATCTATTGTTATTGCACAATCAGATAGTGCATCCCCCTTTCTTGCGCCTAAATCAATCTTTATTACTTCATTGCCATTAATTATTGTTTTGTCGTTTATGCTTGGCGTATAATGAGCAGCAATCTCATTTATTGATAAATTCACAGGAAATGCTAGTTGTACATTATTGCTTTTTATAAAATTCTCTATTTTATTTGCTATTTCTATTAAAGAAGAGCCAGGTTTAATTATTGTCTTTGCATATTCTATTGCTTTTGCACCAATAGAGCCAACTTCTTTTAGATCATTTATATTGGGCATAAATTACACTTTATTACAGAAGCTTGACAGAAAGCATATGATTTAAGTCTTGGAATAAATGTGGGTTAGACCCTATATCTCTTTTGTTTTCGAAAAATATATAACTTTTTCTATTCAAAATACAGAGAGCAACAATAGGTTGCGATTGCAAATGAGCAAATACAGGGATTAAGCTTGAAAGACTTGATGAAATAAGAAACAACAAAAGATATGCAAAACCATTTAACTATTCATTGCGCAGTTTGATCCTTCAAACAACTTCATTAATTGAATATAACTAAGATTATGCGAAATACTATTGTCTATATGGGGCCAGAAAACACATCGAAAGAGTGTTCAAGTGTGGGGGCATAGGAACAAGGATAAGCAAAAGATTCATGTGCTACAACTGTAAAAATATTGGCTATGCAGAGGCAAATTCATCGTTCAATATTGTATGCATCAGCCTTTAAATGGCATGGGTCAATTTGTATGCAGACAGTGATGCATGCAAATGAGTATTTACTAATCAAATGTCAATGCTGAAAGATTATGAACCTTTAAATTAAGTATGCACAATTCAAAAAGAATCACGAATTTATTCATAGAGAATGTTAGTCTACATTTATAGCATAAGTTCCATTTACCTTTATACCTAATTTCTTTGCAATTTCTGACTTTTCCGCATTTAATATTTTTATATAACCGCTCCATTTTGTGCTTAAATCAGTAGACCCACATATAGGGCATACATTACCTTGAGAAATTATAAAGTGACAAACTCTACATGCTTTATCCATTCTTCTCGCCTTTCTTCTTTGTAGATTTTTCAGTTATTTTTAACCATTCTGGTTTGCCTAAGCCAGCAGGTCTTGTAGTCAATGCAATCTTTATATCTTTTATATTATTTTTCATGCTTACAGTAGAGACCTTCGCATATAATATATCGCCTTTCTTTATATTCTTGTTTCCTTTTGCATTAGTGAAATAACCAAGCTTTTTATCATATTTTATATATTCATCAATCATTTGTGATATATGCAAAAGACCTTGGATAGGACCTATCTTTACAAAGCAACCAAATTCTGCCATTTCTACAACTTCACCAACTACTACTTCATCAACCTCAACTTTATAAGATAATATATCAAATGTTACTTTATAGTAAATATTTGGGTCGCTTGGTAATATATAACCACCACTTACATCTCTTACATCAAATATAGCTAATATTATTCCTAAATCTTTGTCTAAAGTTCTTTCATATTTTAACCTAAGCATCTCTTTTACTCCTTTTTTTATGTCCTCTCCCAAGTACTTAGGTGGTAGACTTATTGTATCTTCAACAGTAGTTTTTATATACAATTTATCACCTTGATATCGAATAAACCCTTATTCCTCTTTTTCTTATTATCTCTTTTAGTTTTTTATCATTAGTTACTATAAGATCAACTTGTTCTGCGTTCTTTATTATAAATATATCCCCGCTTTCATTATTATTTATAATACTTATATTTTTATGCTTTTTTATTAAATCTAATGCAATCGCAGCAATACTACTTATTTTCCTTTTGCTGTTTTTTATCTTTTTTATTTCATTTATAATACCTTTATTTAATATTATAGAAACTTCGCCAAACTGGTCAAAGATAATATCGAAAGGATCTTTTTTATTTTCAATTGCAAACAATATAGAGCTAGTATCTATTATTACTTTCACATTAACTTTTAAATCTTATAAAGTTAAAATACTTTTATTATGGATCTTTATAAATATTTTTATTCAATAAACAATGCTACATTTTCAACCCTTAAATCTATGGCATCAAGCCCTTTAGATGGCATTGCAGCTTTTATAGTAGAAAGTTATCTTTTTATATTGCCTTTATTGCTATTATTTTTTATCTACAAAAAAGATAGAAACGCCTACCCTTATTTTTTTGGATTAATAATATCATATACAATATCTTATATTTTAAAGACAATATTTAGAGAGCCAAGGCCATGCAACATAGATACATATAATTGGATAAATAAGATCGGTTGCGAGTCAGGTTATTCTTTTCCATCATCACATGCTACAGTATTAACTGGTGTTGTAATCTTTATGAAGCCATATAGGATTATAAGAGCCCTATATATAATTTGGCTTTTCTTTGTATTGTTGTTTAAAATCTATTTGGGTGAGCATTTCTTATCAGATATAATCTTTGGCATGTTGTTAAGTATTGTTATTTACTATGCAATATATAGATATAGAGAAAAGCTAACAAACTTTATCATTTCATTACCAATAATAAAAAAGATAGATACAGTTCTATTCAGAAATACTGGAAAAATTTAAATAAGAGAAAAAGTAAAAAATTTAATGATAGAGATGCTAGATCTTTATGCAGAAAATTTAATATATAACTATGAAAACCAAACAAATAAAGGTAGATTAGATAACCCAACAATATTGATGCATGAAGAGAATATAAGTTGTGGGGATCAAATAACTGTATATATTAGAATAGAAGACAATAAGGTAAAAGATATAAAATATGAGGGAATAGGTTGCATTATCTCTATGGGCTCTGCCAATATTGTTTGTGATTATGTAAAAGATAAGGATTTAAATGATATAATAAATCTAAACTTAGAAGATCTATTTAAGATAATAGGTTTTACTCCAACTCCATCTAGATTGCATTGTGCAACACTTGGATTGAGAGCTATAAAACATGCAATTCTAAACTATCTATCCAAGGATAGCGAAAAGTATTTAAATGGTCTATAAGATAATGCCATTAAATGCCAAAAAAGGATATATTTAAATATGTTTTCAATATATTCCTTATGAGGTGACCTAAATGGCAAAGAAGGACGACAAAAAGAAGAAAGAGGAAGAAGAGGAAGATGAAGAAGAGGAAGAAGAAGAAGCAAGCGATGAAGACTTTGAAGATGAAGATTTTGAAGATGAAGAAGGAGATGAAGAGGAAGGATCAGTAGACGAAGAGGAGTAAATAAGTAATTCAGATTTATTCTATTTTTCTTTTTTTAAGTTTAATACATCATATAATCTTGTAAATTTTGAGTTTAAATTATAAATCCATTTTATGCTATTGGGTATTATTGCATAGCTCAGATTTAGCAAATAATTTAAATTAAAAATGTAATATCAATTATAATGGAAGAACCAACATTAAAGAAAATAGAGAAGAAAGAAGCAAAAGTAGAGCATAAAGTATCGTCTAGCATACCTTTATCTTTCTATTCTATTACAGATATTATAAAGAGCATAATAAGCAATAAGAATTTTCCAGATGCGCTTGCAATATTCTTTGCTATAATAAGCTTTTCTATACCTTTTCCATTTTATCCTACAATAATTTTAGTTATACTTGCCTTATTTGCATCTGTACTAGGCTATTTAGTTCCTCTCCTTGGATTGATTGCACTTTTGTTTATTACATGGCCAATGCTTATTTATCAAGCTCCTTTGTTAGCATGGCTTTTTGTAATATTTATATCTATAGCACTAGTTGTAGGATATAGACATTATAGAACAGTTACTTTGTTAATAACTGCAGTTATGCTTAGCCTGTCACCTCTAGGTTATTTGCTTGTTTTGCCATTGTTTGTACTTTCTACTTTTATGCTTGGTATAAAGAGGTCTTCATTTTTAGTGCTTGGCATATTCTTATTAGTACCTATAATAGCTGGTTTAACAAGGATAGGTTTTACTGGCCTGATTGCTTTTAATAGTTCAAAGGTCTATATTCCAAATAATTTATTACCTATTCTTGCACATAATAAAACAGCATTATCTATAAACAATATTACTTATATACCACAAGTATTTGGTAGTCTAATAAACTTTAATGTGGCAGAGAACATAATACCAAGTTTTGGATTGGTAGCAAATATATTAGCAAGCAATATAGTATTCCTTTTAATACAATTAATTGTATGGCTTTTAGTTGTTGTCTTAATAAGTCAAAAAGTAATAAATAGCAGATCTCCTTACAAAGCTACAATGTCTGCGCCATATTCTTTTTTGATTATATTAATATTTTATTTCTCAGCCTTTATCCAAGGACTAAAAGATATTAATACTGCGATAATACTTTCTATTATAAGTTTCTTTATAACAATTGTCACTACTTTACTATTAGAATTTAGCGATATAAACATAGTATTGGCTTTAGATGTAATGAAAAGAGATTTCTTAGGAAAATTTGGAGAGGCTTTTGAAGATCTTACAACAAACACAAAAGAAACATTGAAAGATGTAGTTGATTATGATGAAACTAAAAAAGAATTGAAAGAGGCAATAATAAATCCAATAGAGAGAAAGGAGATAGTTGGAGCTTATAATATAAAACCTGCAAAAGGTATACTCCTTTTTGGACCACCAGGAACAGGAAAAACTTTGATAATGCGTGCAATAGCAAATGATATACACGCAAAGTTCTTTTATGTCAAATCTAGTTTGATACTATCTCCTTATCCTGGGGAGAGCTCAGCGGCATTAGATAGAATATTTACATTAGCAAAGAAGTATAAACCAACAGTACTCTTCTTTGATGAGATTGATGCTATAGCAGGAAAAAGAGAAACAATTACAGATGAAGCAAGAAAAGAAGTAATAAATTCTTTACTGCAAGAGATAGATGGCTTCCAGGTTGTTGAGGGTATTGTAATAGTAGGCGCTACAAATAGACCTGATCTAATAGATCCAGCATTTTTAAGACCTGGTAGGTTTGATAAATTAATATATATGCCACTTCCAAACAAAGAGGCTAGAGCAATGATCTTTAAATATTATTTAAGCAAAGGGCCAGTTAGTAAAGATGTAGATTATGATAAATTAGCAGAAATGACAGATAGATATACACCAGCAGATATAAAGAATGTAGTTGAAGAAACTATGAGGCAAGTTGCAGATGCAGCATTAAAAGAATCAAAGGTATTAGAAGTGAAAATGGATGATGTTGTAAATATAATAAGGAATACAAAACCTTCTGTTTCTCTTGCTCAATTAGATATGTATAATCAATTTAAATCTGATTTTGAAAGAAGAGCGCATCCAGAAAAGGAAGAAGAAGATGAAGATAAAATTACTATAAATAAAGTAATAGGTCTAGATCAAGCAAAAAAGGCACTTTATGAAGCATTAGAACTTCCTATACTACACCCAGATTTAGTAAAGAAATATGACATAAATCCTATAAAAGGTATACTCCTTTTTGGACCACCAGGTTGTGGTAAAACAATGCTGATAAAAGCAGTAGCTTCTGATATTGGTGAAGTTAGAGTATTTGCGCTGTATGGCTCTGATCTATTAAAACAAGGTCTAGAAAACGCAATAAATATAATAAAAGAATCGTTCAATAGAGCAAAAGAGAATGCCCCTGCGATCATATTCTTAGATGAGATAGATACTGTTATGCCATCTAGAGAAAAATCAGGAGATAATCCGTTAATTGCTCAGCTATCTGGTGAACTTTTACAACAGATAGATGGTATAAAGAGCTATACAAACATATTGTTAATAGGTGCTACAAACAGGCCTGATGCAATAGACCCTGCATTGCTTAGAGCAGGCAGATTTGATAAATTGATTTATGTGCCACCTCCAGATCAAGATGCAAGAGTAAAACTATTTCAATTATATTTATCTAAAGCACCATTAGATAGTGATGTTGATTTTAATGCTTTAGCTTCTATGACCCAAGGTTATACTGGAGCAGATATAGCAAATATATGCAATAAGGCTAAAGTAGAGGCACTAGAAGAGCATTTAAGAACAGATAAAGAAGTAAAGATAAACATGGCGATGCTTAAAGATATAATACTAAAGACAAAGCCATCTGCCCCATCTGTTATAATGGGCAGATACTTATCATTCTTAGCTATGTATGGGGAGAGATAGTTATATAGAAACAGAAAAAAGAATATTAACATTTATTGTTAATATCTAATCATGAGAATAGATTGGCTTATAGGTGGACCACAGGGCAGCGGAGTCGATACTATTTCATTGGTATTTGCAAGAAGCATTGCAAAAGCTGGTTATTTTGTATATGGAAATAGAGAATACTATTCAAACATTAAAGGTAGACATAGCTACTCATCATTAGCAATAAGTGACAAACAGATACATAGCATAAATGAAAATATAGACATATTAGCAACTTTTGACGCTGAGACATTATTTCAGCATTTTCATGAAGTTAAAAAAGTAGCTATATATGATCAAAATCTTCTTGATACTAGGCTAAATATTTTATATGGTGTTGAAAAGGAGATTGCAGATGACATTAAATCAAGATTGAATAATAATGATCCTAAAATAAGCGATGTTATTCAATATTTAAAAGATAAGAACATTACTTTAATACCTGTTGATATAGGCTCAATAACAAGGAGCGTTGCAAATGATCTTAAAGTAAGTAGTTTGATTGCAGATAGAACAAAAAATACAATAGTACTAGCAATATCTATGAGATTGCTTGGTTTAGATTTATCTTTTCTTGAAATGGCAATAAAAGATGTCTTTAAAGATAAAAATACAGTAGATATAAATAAAAAAGCGATTGACAAGGCCAATGAGCTTGATATAAAGAATATATTTAACTTAAAGCAAATAGAAAAAGATGATAGAGTTATATTAGATGGTACAACTGCCTCTGCGCTAGGTAAGATAAATGCTGGATTAGGCTTTCAATCATATTATCCAATAACACCAGCATCTGATGAAAGTACATATATAGAGGCGCATCAAATAGTTAAGACTGATAATGGCACAAGGAATATTGTGGTATTGCAGACAGAAGATGAGCTTGCAGCAATAAACTCTGCAGTTGGTGCTGCTTTGACAGGTGTGAGATCTGCAACAGCAACATCCGGTCCTGGTTTTTCATTAATGTCAGAAGGAATAAGCTGGGCAGGTATGAATGAAGTACCTGTTGTAATAACCTATTATATGCGTGGCGCACCAGCTACCGGCTTGCCTACAAGATCTGGACAAGGCGATTTAGAATTTGCTTTGCACGTTGGTCATGGTGAATTTCCAAGGATTGTAATAGCTAGTGGTGATCACAAAGAAGTTTATTTGGATGCAATTTGGGCCTTTAATATAGCTGAAAAGTATCAAACACCAGTTATACATATAGTGGAAAAAGCGCTTGCAAATTCTTTTACTACTCTAAACAAATCTCTATTTGATAGAGCCAATATAGAAAGGGGTATATTAGCAAGTAATTTTGATAATTATAAAAGATTTAAATTTACAGATAACGGTATATCCCCAAGGGCTTTCTTAGGACAAGCACGCATATTTTATACTGGAGATGAGCACAATGAGTTTGGGCATATAGATGAAGAATCAGTTAATAGAACAAAGATGTATGAGAAGAGGATGAAAAAGCTTTTGCTTGCTGACCAGGAAATAAAAGAAGAAGATAGATTAAATGTATATGGTGATGGTGATATAGCAGTCATTACTTGGGGTTCTCCAAAAGGGGTTTTATTAGATATTATGCCATCTTTAGAAGAAAAAGGAGTAAATATTACTTTAATACAAATAAAGATGTTTAATCCATTTCCTAAGCAGCTAGTTAAGAATTTATTAAGAGACAAGAAGCTTATAATAGATGTAGAATCAAATTATGATGCACAAGCCGAAAAAGTCATGAAGAGGGAAATAGGTATTGGAGCAGATGCTTATATATTAAAATGGAGCGGTAGGCAGATTATGAGTGATGAGCTTTTAGATGCGTTTGATAGAGTATTAAAAGGTAATAAAAAAGTTGTTTTAACTGGTGGTAGATAATGATAGAGGATTTGGAATTCAATGATTGGTGCCCTGGTTGTGGTAATTTTGGTATTCTCAGAGCTGAGGAAGAAGCTTTAGGTGAACTCGGTCTTGATTACAAAAACGCAATAATAGTTTCTGGTATTGGTTGTTCAGGAAAAACACCTCATTTCATAAATGTCGATATATCTGGAGTGCATACACTCCATGGTCGTTCAATAGCTTTCGCAACTGGAATCAAATTGGCAAATCCTTCATTAAAAGTTATATTAAATGTAGGAGACGGTGATACTTTAGGAATTGGCCTTGGCCATTTTGTAAGTGCTGGAAGAAGAAACCTAAGTTTTGTTATTATGATGCATGATAATGGTGTTTATGGTCTTACTAAAGGCCAAGCTTCACCAACATTGCCAAAAGGTGAAAAAACGAAATCATTGCCAAAACCAAATATAAATGCTCCAATTAATCCAATTAGTATTGCAATAGCTGCTGGTTATTCATTTGTAGCTAGAGCATATGCATATGATACACAAAGTACAAAAGAAATTATTAAAGAGGCTATTTTGCATAAGGGAAGTGCATTTATAGATGTTTTGCAGCCTTGCCCAACATATAATGATATAAATACTATAGATTGGTATAAAGAGAGGATTTATAAGCTGGATATTGATCCAAATGTAAATAACCCAAGTCAAAGATTAGAAAAGATTAAGCAAGCTATTGATATTGCATATCAAGAAGATAAGATTGGAATAGGTATTGTATATAAAGATTTAACAATAGAGCCATTTGAAGATAGGTTGTTAAGCAACATACCCGGCTATATTCAATATTATCCTGCAAAAACAGAAATAAGCAATAATAATAGGTCTATATCTGATTTAACATCTCTAATCGATGAACTTAAAGTTTAGCGTGCAGCATCGCAAGCGCATAAACCAAATTCATCAATTCTACTCTTGCAAATAGGGCATATATAATTACTATACTTTACCTCATGGCTTTCTTTTTTATATAAGATTTTATGTATTTCTTCGCTATTATATTTTTTCATAATTTCTCTTATTTACTCAAAATATATAAATTTTAATCGTCAAACTTTTACTATGTTTTCTAAAAAAATGAATTTATTCTTCTTAATCCTGATCGTGGGCATAACTATAATAGCATATTTTATATATAAACAATATATCAATATAATATCTTTATTTATTATATTAACTGTATTCGCCATTTACGATATTTTCAATAATAGAGAGATACCAGACCATATAGTTTATATCTCTTTTGTAATCTCTTTTATTTTATTTTTTATTAGCTCAGCGAATTTGCCTTTATACTTTGTAATAACAATATTAATTATAGAAGTTTTAATCTTTCTAATAGGCTTCTTTTCCTATTCTAAGGGTAAATTAGGGGCTGGTGATTTTTTTGAACTTGGTATTATAAATTTGGCTTTACCATATTTCAATAATCCTATTATATTACACATATACCAAATTTACATTCCCTTTGTTTTGAATGTTATATTTAATACAGGTTACATTGTATCTATAATAATACCATTTTACTATTTAGTAATACAAAATATATCTAAAAAAAGAAAGACATATATCTTGTTATATGCTTTAATCTTTTTCTTATTTATAACACTTTTATACTTTGATTTTTATATGATTAGTCTAATATTACTTTTAGCTTTTTCTCTTTATCTTTTGATTAAATATGCAAACTTGATAAAAGATAAGATGGTTTTTTACTTGATGCCGAATGAACTAGAAGAAGATGATATGATAGCCTATAACATGCTAGATAATCAAACATTAGAATTAATAAAAAGCAAATATCCTAAATTCTCCGGCAGGGCAAATAAAGATCTTTTATTTGCAATAAAGGATTTGAATATAAAAATACCTGTTTATAGATATGGTATACCTCTTGCTTTTTATTTATTAATTGGCTCTTTATTTTCTTTATTGTTTGGTAACTTATTGCTTTTACCTATATGGTAATATTTACTAGCTCTTTACATGGTCTATATATAAAAACTTTTCTTTTTAATTAATATAGAATGAAATCACAATCCGCTATTGAATTTCTTACTACGTATGCCTGGGCCATAATAATCATTTCTTTATTTGTATCTCTAGTTTTTGTTTTATCATTTATTAGATCTCCAGTAGCAGTTTTAAAAAGTCAATGCTTTTTGAGCGAATCTATACCATGTGAATATTTTATAATAATGACAAATTCTACAGCTACAGAAGGAATAGCAGTAATAGAAAATTATATGAATTCTAATATTACATTTCCTTCTAATTCTTTTTTTGTATATCCTTACCAAAATCAGACTTATTTTTTAGGAAAATGTTCTCCTAGTACAATAACTCCTTATTCATTTGCTATATGTAATGCAACATTGTTTAATTTTAACAAGCCGATTGGCACCCAAGTAAGTCTTCGATTCTTAATATCTTATTATGTTTGTAGCAATAATAAATGCTTCGGTCCATATAATATATCCGGTTTTTCAAATACATATTTTTCATTATTCAAACCAATGCATGATAAATTAACAATTGATGTTTCACCAGCAAATGCAGGTAGTGTAATAATAAACGGAATTACATATAATAATGGCGAAACATTTAACAGCATTTATGGTATACCATACTCTATTTTTGCCTTACCAATAGGCAATTATCAGTTCTCTTCCTGGTCAAGCTCCACGAATGTATCAATTACCGGTTCTCAAAGCGCGACAATGTTTACTACTGGTAATGGTTATATAATCGTAAATTTTATTGGTGTAACTTCTACTAGTACGACGACCTCTACTTCCTCTACATCATCAACATCAACAACCACTTCATCCACCTCTACTACGACTTCTTCTACATCATCAACATCAACAACAACATCATCAACTTCAACAACAAGTTCAACATCAACAACAACATCATCAACTTCAACAACAAGTTCAACATCAACAACAACATCATCAACTTCAACAACAAGTTCAACATCAACAACAACATCATCAACTTCAACAACAAGTTCAACATCAACAACAA
>JAGDXY010000020.1 GCA_023256495.1 Microcaldota archaeon | reverse complement strand
GGTATTTGCAACCTTATCTGGTATATCATTCATTAATAATTAATTATGCTTTTCTGATATTTATACTTTACTATAAAATATATAATGTATGCACATTATAACAAGTATATTTGATAAAGAATTAGTAACAAGGTTAGCAAAACTAAAAGAAAAAGGAATATTTGATTTCTATGTTAGAAAATTTGAAAATAATTCAATCTTATTTCTATATCCAAATGAAAATGAATTCTTTACTTATGCTTCTATATTAACGCTTTCAAATAATATTGTATTGTCAACTAGGAATATAGACCAAATATTTGGAGAAGTATTAATAGGGTCTATATTGCTAAACAAGAAAATAATCTTTACTGATGACAATGATATAAGTAACTTATTGGGTGATTTTAAGAATTACAGTATTGTAAAAGAATCTGATTTATTGAATGAAATAATTAAAGTTGAGAATAAGAAAGAAAGTGAAAAGAGAATTGATATAGATAGAAGTTTTATTGTAAAAGGTGTTGGCACAGTTTCTATTGGCATTGTTACAAAAGGAAGCATAGCATTACATGACAAGCTTTATTTAGAAGATAAAGAAATAGAAATAAAGTCTATACAAATAGAAGATGTAAATGAAAATATTGCAGAAACAAATAGTTGGGTTGGATTAGCATTAAAAGGAATAGAAGCAGATTTTCTAGAAAGAGGATCAATATTAAAAGATTCAGCATATAAAAAGAGAAAAGAGGCAAAGATAAAAATAAAGAAATTGGATTTCTTAAAAGAAAAGATAGAAGTAAATAAGACATATACTCTTGTAAGTAATTTTATAAAAACAGATTGTTCAATAAAAGAGATAGATAATGATATAATAACATTAAATATAAAGAGAGAAATTCCTATTGAAAAAGGAGATAAGATCTTATTATTAAGAAATACAATTCCTAGAATCTTTGCAAGTGGTGAAGTATTATAGCTCCAGCCAGATTCGAACTGGCGTTTCCGGGTCCAGAGCCCGGCGTCCTTGACCACTAGACGATGGAGCTTTAATTAAAAATTAAGAAGTTAAAAAATAAAAATGTTTAAAAAATTGATTTTCTAAATTAAAAACAATGAAAATCAAATTACAAAGTGCAATGGAATATTTAATGACTTATGGTTGGGCTATTTTAGTAATAGCAATTGTTCTTGGTGCATTAGCAAGTCTTGGTATATTAAACCCAAATAGCTTGCTTGGTACTCACTGCGTAGCAACACCAGGTTTTTCATGCCAAGGAACACCAGCAATGACTACTAGCGGTGAAGTGAATGCAGAGTTTGTTTATGCTGGAACAAGCCCTATTTATGTAGTTGGAGCTGCTTGCTCAAGTGCATCAAATGCAAGTGGTTATCCTGCTTATCCCTATCCAAATGGAGCAGGATATGCAGCTTCAAATGGCTATTATCATGCATCAATTAATGGTGCTTCAAACGAATATATTCCTATCTATCCCGGCCAAACATTCAATATAACATTGTATTGCTATTCAGGAAAAGCATCACCAAGCTATTCAATAGGGCAAGTATTTACAGGAACAATCTGGCTAAACTATACAACACCACAAAGCTCTGGCAGCTATGCAGTATTGCCAATAACAAGCAGTTTCTCAGTAAAAGCTACATAAAGTCTTTTCTTTTTCTTTAGTTTTTCATTTTTAATATTTCTATTAATTCATTTGGGTTTAGTATTGGTTTTCTACTCCTTTCTATGTCATCTATTCCAATTCTAGGACAAGCAGTATTTACAAAAGCATCTATCTCTAGGAAGTTATCTAAAGAACTAAAATCGAATGTATTACCAATTATTATTATCGCATTCTTTCCATGCTTTTCTATTAAATTTTTTAGTATCTTTGCTAAATTCATATTATATTGAAATGTCTTTGTACTAACTAATATGCCAAAATTATTTGCTAAGCTTGCATTTGCTAATTTAGCTAATTGCTTCTTTCTATAAATATCTCTATATTCATCTAATCTCTTAATATCTTTTGAAAAAGGATCAATGCTAATAAATGGTTTCTTTGTTTGCAATAAAGCACCTAAAGGATGGAATATACCACCGCCAAAGTATATTATTGCATCTACTTCTTTATCTATGCTAGTTGCACTTCCTACATCACAGCCAAGAATTTGACCATTGTATTTTGCTAAGCCATAAGGCTTGCCAATCATTACTTTCTTTCCATGTTTTTCATAGAATTCTTTTATTGAATCTAATTGCTTTATATGTTGTATTGTTGTTATTAACCCAATTGTATTAAAATCTTTTAAATAATCTAAACTCTTTTCTAGTATGCTTAGATCTGCATCTATGAAATAAGGTACATATTCTACATTAAAGTCATTTACTTTCTTAAATTCTGCATGACCAAAGTGAATTAATTTATCTGCTTTAATTAACTTAGCTTCATCTATTGATAAGTCACATGCACCAAAACTAGGATTAGAAGAGATAAAAACCTCATTGCCTTCTTTCTCTAATTCCTTAGCATACTTTAGTGCTTCTTTTTTAAGACCTTCAGGAAACTGAAGAAGAATACGCATATTCTACTCCTTTTACAACAAACTTGCCACTTAGCTTCTTTGAAGCTCTTTCTAATGCTGTCTTTGCAACTTCTTTATTGCTGCTCTTTGTTCTTAATAGGAAAAGAATATCATTTTCATATACTCTTGCTGCTACTGCACTAGGCCTACCAAATGCCATGGCCATACCTTGTGATAATCTGTCTGCTCCTGCTGCAGTCAATCTTTTCTTTTCTCTTATTACATGGTGTGGATACTTTACAACTCTTAAGTAATATTGGTTTGGTATCTTTGACTCTAGATATTTATGTGCTACTTGCCTAGCTGCCTCAATAGCATTTGATCTTAATTGAACATCAACCTTTGCAACTAAACCAAGAGTAAGATCAAAATCACTGCTGTCTTTACCCATATTAAATATTAACAAGCTAGTATGTGGCCTAGCTTTAATATAATTCTTTTTTGGCTTCTTTGCAGAGTACCTTGCCCATGCAGGCCCTTTTATCTCTCTACAAGTACGAGCAGGTCTAATAGTTGACATAGAAATCTAATATTTTATTTTTGTATGAAAACCTATATAAATCTTTAGAATTTTTAATTTAGGAAATTTACTAAATATATAAAAATATGATCTAAGAAAATAATATTTGTGGTTCTATGTTAAAAGATGGTGATTTTGTAAAGATAGAATATAGTGTATATAGAGCTATAGACAACTCTTTAGTATATACAACAAATGAAGAGCTTGCAAAGAAGAATAACATCTATGATGAAAAGCAAGCATATAAGCCAATATTAATAGTAATAGGAAAGGACCATATAGTAAAAGGAGTAGACAAAGTAATAAAGGATATGAATGTTGGTGAAGAAAAGAAGATAGAGCTAGAGCCTAAAGATGCATATGGCGAGAGAAACCAAGATCTTGTAAGAGTAATCTCAATAAATGATTTTAGAAAGAGAGATATAGAGCCTTATCCTGGATTAAAAATAGATCTAGATGGTCTTCCTGCTGTTGTTACTAGTGTAAATTCTGGTCGTGTGATAGTTGATGCAAACCATCCTTTAGCAGGTGAGAAAGTAGTATTTGATATAAAGATAATTGAGAAAGTAGAAAAGACAGAAGATAAATTAAAAGAGTTATTTGATAGCTATTCTTTAAGTCCTAGCAGCTATAAAATAGAGAATAAAGTATTGAATTTAACATTTGATTCTAAAATTAAAAAAGATGCAGATTATCTTATAAAGAAAAGTAATCTAGTAAATGCTATATTAAATTACTTAGATGAGATAGAAAAGGTAGTTTCTATAGAAGAATATGAGAAAGAGAAGGAAAAAGAAGAGCCTAAAAAGAGCTAAAAATCTTAATGTATTAGCTTAAATTATGAAAAGCATATGGAATGGTTCTATATCTTTTGGTTTAGTCAATATACCTGTTAAGCTCTATTCAGCGCATATAGAAAGAGAAATTGTTTTGCATAATCTCTGCAAGAATGGCCATAAAATAGAATACAAAAGATGGTGTCCTGTTGAGCAGAGAGAAGTAGAATGGGAAGAGATCAAAAAAGGGTTTGAAATAGAAAAAGATAAGTTCGTTGTATTAGAAAAGAATGATCTAGAAAAAATAAAGCTAAAGAGCAGTAAGTATATAACTATAGATCAATTCATTGATCAAAACCAGATAGATCCAATAGAGATAAACAAGAGCTATTACTTAGTTCCAAAAGAAGATGAAAAGGCATATTACCTATTTTTGAAGGCGCTTCAACTAAACAACAAAGCTGCTATTGGTAGATTAACAATGAAAAATAAAGAATATGTTGTAGCAATTAGATTCTATTCAAATCTTTTGTTGCTACATACGCTTTATTATAAAAATGAGATTATAGATACAGATAAGCTAATTACTAAAGCAAATATAGAAATTAGCCAGGAAGAGCTCAATATTGCAAATGAAATAATAAAGAAAATGAGCAAAGATTTTGATATAAGCAAGTATAAAGATGAATATAGCGAAGCATTGAGAGAGCTCATATTGAGCAAAGCAAAAGGCAAGGAGTTTGTTTATAATGAGCAAGTCCAAAAGGTAAAAGAAAAAGATTTGCTTTCTAGTTTAAAAGAAAGCTTAGAAGCGCTTGAAAAGAAAGAATGATTGAATGAGCCTATGGAATGGTAAGTTTTTATTGATAAAGCCAATGCTTGCTTTTCAAGGCAATTTAGATAATAGCAATAATCTAATCAATGAGATGAAGTATGATGGAACAAGATGCATTGCATATATAGATAATATAGAAAAGAGGTTTTGGTTTTTAAATAGGAGGATGAACTTCTTTGAGAATAGATATCCTGAAATGAAGAATATCTTTGATTTTGTTGATGGAAAGAAAGTTATTTTGGATGGCGAGCTTGTTGTTTTTAATAATGGAAAGATAGATTTCTCAAAGCTTCAAGAAAGAGAACAGACGAGCAATTTATTAAGGATAGATTTGCTCTCAAGTCTATATCCATCTACTTATATAGTATTTGATATACTTTATAAAGATGGCAATGATCTTATTAATAAAACCTTGCAAGAGAGAAAAGAGATATTAGAAAAGACAGTAAGCAATAGCGATATAATAAAAAAGATTGAATACAAGATAGGAAATGGAAATGAAGTATTAAATAATGCAAAGGAGAAAGGCATGGAGGGCATAATGCAAAAAGAGATGAATTCTATTTATGTCCAAGAAAGAAGCAAGTATTGGAGAAAGGTAAAGTTTGTAAAGAGTATAGATTGCATTATAATTGGTTATACACTTAGCAAAAACAACGATAGAGATATAGGTGCTTTATTGCTAGCGCTCTATGATAAAGAAAAGCTTTTTTATATAGGAAAAGTTGGTACTGGCTTTAGCGACATAGAGATAAATGATCTAATAAATAGGCTTAGCAAGATAAGGGTTAATGACCTTGATATTGAGAATAAAGATGATATAGAAGATGAGCACTATTTTCTTGTAAAACCAGAGATTGTTTGTGAAGTAAAATTTTTTGAAGTAACAAAAGATAAGAAATTGCGAGGCCCATCATTTATAAGGCTAAGAAGTGACAAGTATGCAAAGGAATGTGAGTTAAATCAATTAGAGCAAATCTATTAAAATAATATTTAACAATATTATTTTGTGACTTGGCCGATATTCTTTCAAGATCAATTGGTTCTAGGCAATCTATCAAGTGGTATAGGTATTTGTACATTATGGATGAGAAAAGACTTAGTAGAAAAAGTGATAGATAAAAACAGATATGCTGTGATTGGCAACTTATACACTACTGATGGTATTAGCTATATAATAAGAAATGTACTTGCAAATCCTAGGATAAAGGCAATCGTCTTGCTAGGCCCAGATTTGATGAAAGCAGGAGAGGTTTTTGAATTATTCATGAAAAATGGAATAGATAAGGAATATAGAGTAATAGGGGCAAATGCATATATACATAATGATATACCTTTTGATCTTATAGAGAAGTTTAGAAACAATGTAAAGTTGTTTAGATACAATGGCAATTTAGAGGGTTTAAATGATTATTTAGCTAGTATAGAAAAGGATATAGATAGCAATCCTTTTACAGAGCCTATAATACTTAATAAAATTGAGAGCAAAAGAATAGATCTTGTTAGTGATGATGTTGCATATAGAATAGAAGGCAAAGATTTTGTAGAAACATGGCTAAAAGCGCTTGATATTGTTGATAAATTTGGTGAGATAAAAGAGAGTGATTATAAGCTAAAACAAAAAGAAGTGTTTTCTTTAGTTAGTGTTATAGATTCTCATTTAATAAATATCCCTGATTGGCTTCCTATAAGAAAAGAAGACTTTATAACATATGAAAATGAATTTTTTAATGCATCAAAGCCAGAAGGTGTAGACTATACTTATGGTGAGAGACTCTTTTCTTATTTTGTTAATAGTAGTAAATTAAGCAAGAGCTTAGACGAAATGGGTAATGTCTTAAATCAAATAACTACAGCAGAAGAGCAATTAAAAAAGCATAGCTATTCAAGAAGGGCGATCGCTGTAACCTGGTCTCACGAAAAAGATTTCAATTCAGCAAATCCGCCTTGCTTAATACAATTAAATTGGCTTATAAAATTCAATAGGCTTTATCAATATGCAACATTTAGAAGCCACGATATCTTCGGAGCTTGGCTTTTGAATATATATGCTTTATTAAAACTCCAAGAGAAAATTGCCAGTGATCTTGGCATAGAAGCATCTAAGCTAGTAGTTACTTCTGTAAGCGCACATATATATGAAAACAACTGGAATATTGTAAAAGAATTGCTAGATAAGCATTATAGGAACAAAGAAGAAGATTTTGTAGAGGATCCAAGGGGCTATTTTATAATAAATATTGATAAAGAAAGTAAAGAGATCATAATAAAGCATAAGCTAAATGATGGAAGAGATTCTGGCATAGAATTTAGGGGCAAAAATGCATCTAATTTATATAGGCTTGTAATACATGAACATCTTGTCTCTCGTTTTGATCATGCTGCCTATTTAGGAAAAGAATTAGAAAGAGCAGAGATGGCATTAAAGGAAGGAAGAGATTATATACAAGATAGTGCTTGATTTTAAAGCTTTAGATCTTTATTTATATTATGGACGAATTTCTCATTGTTGCACATAGGGGAGCAAGTGCATATGCACCGGAGAATACAAAGAAGAGCATAGAGCTAGCATTTAAACAAAAAGCAAATGCAATTGAAATAGATATAAGAATGACAAGAGACAATGTGGCAATTTGTTATCATGATGAGACATTGAAAAAAGCAGGCTTAGATGAACATGTAGAAGATGTAGATTATCAAACAATTAAAGATTTAGATATAGAAGGTGAGCCATTAATTACTTTCGATGAGGCAATGTCTATAATAAACGATAAGCTGCTTACCTTAATAGATTTAAGAGATGAAAAATCTGTTTTATATGCATTAGATTATATAGAAAAGAATAAGCTAAAGAATATAGTATTAATTAGTGGCAGAGATTATATATTAAGAAGAATAAGAGAGCTCAACAAATCTATAAAAATTGGTTTTTGGTATGTTAGGTATAGCAATCCTTTTTCTTTAGCAGAAGAGCTTAATATTAATTTTCTAAAGCCCATGTTTAGATTTTGCCATAAAAGCGATATAGACAAAGCCCATCAAATAAAAAAGAAAATATTGACATGGGTAGTAAATGATAAGGAAACAATGGCTCATTTCATTGATTTGGGCATAGATGGTATAGTGACAAATGATCCTGCTTTGCTATATGTAGTTGCAAAAGAAAAAGGCATTATCTAGAAACGCTTTCTATGAGTTTTATTCTATTTGCTGGGTGTGGATGATCCATAAATAATTCTTCAAAGATACTTACCTTTTCTTTTCTCCATTTCTCTATCAACTTATTAGGATCATTGATTTCTTCTTTGTTATTAAGTGGTGAGAACATTAGCATATTATTTATTGAATTATGATTTACATAAACTCCTTGATTAGCCAATGTTATTTTTGCTAAAGCCATTTCTAGAGATTTTGGTTTCTTAACAGTGAATACAGAATTTATATCTTCTAGTGCTTCTCTCTGTCTATTTATATAAAGAATAAAGAATTCAAAGATAAAGCTAAATGCAATTAAACCAAAGCCAATTAGCATTGAGTTGCCTCTTCTATTTAGTTCTGGATTATAAGAGAGAAGCAGGCCTAGCCAATATATTAATGTTGGTATTATACCTATAGCCATGAGCAATGATACATCTCTATGTCTTAAATGTCCTATTTCATGGCCCAAAACAGCTTCTATCTCATCCTTATCTAGTATATTAAGCAATCCTTTAGTAATAGCTACTCTAGGCCCAGTAAATATGTTTCCATATGCATATGCATTTAGGTAATTAACATTTGCTATATATACCTTTGGCCTTTTTATTTTATTCTTTTTAGCAACATTATCTACAATATCTAAAATCCAGCTATATTTTGAATCCTTAGTAATCTCGTTTTCTTTATTAAAAGTATGTATTAGATTAGGCCCAATAGCCCATTGGAATAGAACATATACTAAAGTAATAAAGATAGAAACATAAAATAAATAAATGTTGTTAATACCGTAACCAAGATAGATTACTATACCATATATTACAAAGAATGTTATTAGCAATACTATAGCAAAAGTTAATATCATCTTTAACTTAAATTTAAGAAAGGCAGTATTCATAACAGTGTCTTACTAGTTTTAATTATTTATATTTTTCTTAGACCTTTTTTCTTGCATAGATATAGTAAACTATGCCTATTACTACTATTATTACTATTACTCCTAGAACTAAGTAATATGTTGTATTTGTTGTATTGTATATAACTGTGCTATTTTGTAAAGGAGGTCTTGTAACATTAGAAGAAATGCTAGTTGTTATGTTTTTGCTAATTGCTGTAGATGTTGTAGGAATTGTAGTGTTTATTATACCTGGAATGCTCTTTGAAACAACAGTACCATTAGGATACACACAACCCCATAATACAAAACCGTTAGGACAACTACCTATATTATGGCATGTTGTCCCTGCTGGGCAGCTTACCTGTGCGCAACTAACACAAGAAGTAAGATTGCTAGCAAACAGATAGCTTAAGCTCATTAATAAGATTATAATTGTTAGCGTTTTCATATTTGAAATTAAGAAAATAGTATTTAAAAAACTTTCGTTATTTTTGCTAAAAACTATGGTTGTGAATAAGAATTTTCCCAAGTAGAAATCCAAGTTACATTATAAGCTACTCCATTATTATTATTCCCACTATAGTCATTTGCATTCCCATTCAATGGCCACCAAGCTACAAGATGTTGCAAATCAATAGGTACGCCGCCTATACCCTCTTGATATAGAGCTTGAATTTCGTTTGCTGTAAGAGAGGTGTTGTAAACCTGAACATCAGCAATTTCCCCAGTAAAATTAGAACCACAAGTTCCTCCTCCAATATTTGCTGTTTTATTTATTTGTATATTTGGCGTGCCACTCCCTACCCCTATGTAAGATTTTCCATTTACATAAACAAGAGTATTTGTACCAGCTGAGTAAGTAAAACCAATAAAGTTCCACGTACCGTTATTAACAAGGGGACCAGCACAACGATGATCTGCCCAGCTATCAGAACAAACTTGCCCAAAGTAAATACCTAATGCCCAAGCTTCGTCCGAAGGCCCATCACATGGGTTATACTTGCCGTATACAAATACAGAAGGATAACCTGAATATTGTGTAGTTTTTATCCATGCGAAAATGCTAATTGGATGATCTCCTGTTGGAAAGTTGTTATCTGGAATTTCACTAATTCCAGGACTAGGATAGCCATTGAATTGAGCAACATACTCTGGTAGCATATTTGTACAAGTGCCAACTAAGCTAATGAATTGAGTTGATCCTTGGCCATATGGTCTATAAACTTGGCAAGAGCCAGGCT
>JAGDXY010000018.1:236-10465 GCA_023256495.1 Microcaldota archaeon | reverse complement strand
ATATGAATAATTCTCTATTTTCAACTTTATTAAGCAAATATGGCATGAAATTTGAAAAAATAAATTACTTTAAGACTTTTGATTATATAGATGTAGTAAATGAAAGATTAGCAGGAACATCAAGAAGAGAAATCAAAGAATTATTAAAGAAATTAATTTAGCCTCCTCCTGCAGGAGCCTCCATTTTTTCACCTTGAAATCTTTAAATAATATAAATTTAAAAATTTTCTTTTTTATCTTTAAGCAGTTATATGATATCTAAATTTCTAGTATTAATTTTATTAGACAATTTAAGCAAAAGTTAAATATTTTATATACTTATTATTTGTAAAAAAGCTGATACAATGAAAATTTATGGTCTCTTGCTTTTTGTCTTTTTAACTATTGGTTATGCTAGCCCTTATATTAAGATTCTGGCTCCTGTTCAAGGTACTTTATTCAATAACCAATCTATTTATGTTGGTAAGATAGCACCAGGCGAAACATTTTATTTAAGTGCAGATGCAAATACAACTAATTATAATGGTTCTTATGTAACTTATGGTTGGAACTTAATGAAACCAATCAATCTACCAAATGGCTGGATAGGTGCAGCAAGCAAATTGTATGAAAATCCATTGATAATAAAGATTACTGTTTCATCAAATGCAAGTTATGGTATATATAAAATACCAATTGAAGTAATAAATATAGGTAATTACTCTAAAGTAGGCAATTTGACATTCTATGCAATAGTAAATGTCACAAATAAAATATTTAATGTAAGCATAGAAGAGAGAAATCTAAGTAGTGGTATAGGAGAGCCAGTGCCAATAACACTAAATGTAAGCAATCTTGGTATAGCAAACGATACATTTGCAATCTCAGTATATAATCTACCATCTAACTTAAGTACAAACGAATATATTATCTATTATTCAAAAAGCAACGATCTAAAATATTATGTTTATGCAAATCAAATTGGCAAATATAATTTTATATTGCATCTCTATAGCACAACTAGTCCTAATATCTCATATTATTATAATCTTACTTTAAATATAAGGCCAAGTCTAACAAATGATATAAATTCAATAGATAATGGATTGATAGAATACCCAGAGATCTTTGAGCCTATATATGCACTAATAGATATATTAAAAAGATTGATATGAAGCCAATTTATCTTTTTGAAGCAAAGGATATATTAGATTTATGCAGAGCAAGCAGTAATTTTGACTATACTTCAAAAGGACTTTTTTTCTATTCGAATAGGCTTATCTTTCTAAAGGATTTAGGTGATTTTTATATAGGCATATATAAGAGAGTTGAAAATGAAGTAGAGGATTTTATAAAATATGAGATAAGTGATGATGGAAAAGAATATTATAGGTTTGTTTCTAGCATAGAAGAAAATGCAAGCTATATTGATATTATAAAGCTAGGCTATCTTAATATATCAAAAAAGAAATTAGATATAGAAAAAGTATTGATAGAAAATAACAATGCAATGCTATATAGATTAATAAATAAGGGTATAGAAGGTGAGGAGATAAAAGAAGTATATCTATTTGATAAAGACAATAAGTCATTTCTATGCAGTTTTGATCTATTCAATGAGCCTATATGTGCTTATCAAATAACAAAAGATTTTAAAGATGCTCTATTTATAAAATATGATTATTTAGTTAAGAAATTTGTTGGGACAAATGCCAATATGGACCATACAGGTCTATATTTAAAAATAATAAGGTTAAAAGACAGTTTATTATAATTTTAATCAAAACATATTTAATTATTTTATAATAAGATATAATAATTTGCCCGGATAGCTCAGTGGTAGAGCGACTGGCTGTTAACCAGTAGGTCGCAGGTCCGATCCCTGCTCCGGGCGTTTATATTTATCTAAATATATCTCGAGGTAATAATAGGAATAAATATATATATCTTTGCCTAATATAACTATTGATATAAACATATTTAAAAGGTGAAAATATGGCAGAAAAACCACACTTGAATTTGATCTTTGTAGGTCATATTGACCATGGAAAGTCAACAACAGTAGGTGCTATAAAGTATGCAAGTGGTCAAATAAGCGAGCAGGAAATGAAAAAGCTCCAAGAGCTAGCAAAGCAATACAATAGACCAACTTTCGAATTTGCATTTTATGCTGATACCTTAAAAGAGGAGAGAGAAAGAGGTATAACAATAGATATACAGCACATAGAGTTTGAAACACCTAAATATTATTTTACCATAATTGACGCTCCAGGACACCAAGACTTCGTAAAGAACATGATAACAGGAGCAAGCCAAGCTGATGCTGCTTTCCTGGTTGTAGCAGCTGCAGAGGGGGTACAAGAGCAAACAAGAGAGCACATACAATTGTTAAAGATCCTTGGTGTAGATCAGGTAGTTGTAGGTATTAATAAGATGGATCTTGTAAATTATCAACAATCTAGATATGAAGAAATAAAACAGGAAGTAATGAAATTGCTTAAGATGGTAGGTTATGATATAACAAAGATAAACTTTGTACCTTATTCAGCACTTAAATTAGAGAACATAACAAAGAAATCAGAAAATATGCCTTGGTATACAGGACCAACAGTTATGGAAGCACTAGATCAATTAAAAGAGCCACCAAAGGCAATAGATAAGCCATTGAGAATGCCATTAGAGGATGTATTATCAGTACAAGGTTTTGGTACTATACCAGTAGGTGTAGTAGAATATGGTACTCTAAAACCAGGTGATCAAATAGTTATAATGCCACAGAACATAAAGGCAGAAATAAAATCTATAGAAATGCACCACAAACCATTGCCACAAGCAATACCTGGTGACAACATTGGCATAAGTCTAAAAGGAAATGTTGAAAAGAATGCAATAGGAAGAGGTAGCGTAATAGGTCCAGCAAGCAATCCACCAACAGTTGCAAAGGAATTCTTGGCACAAATAGTAGTATTAAACCATCCAACTGCAATAGCACCGGGCTATACACCAGTATTCCATATACATACAGCACAAGTAGCATGCGAAATAACAGAGATAGTTGAGAAAAAAGATCCAAAGACAGGTCAAACAATAGAAAAGAATCCACAATTCATAAAGAATGGGGATGTTGCAATAGTAAAAGTAAAGCCAACAAGGCCTGTTGTTGCAGAGAAAGTGCAAGATTTTCCAAAGTTAGGAAGATTTGCAATTAGAGACATGGGCAGAACAATAGGAGCAGGTATGATCCTAGATATAACAAGCAAGGCTTGATCATGCCTATAGCAAGGATCAAATTGATAAGCAGAATCGATAATGCAGCAAATAAAGTAGCTAATGCCATAATAGAACTAGCAAAGGCAAATAATGTTAAGTACAGAGGTCCCATACCTCTGCCAACCAAGCATTTAAGAGTGGCAACAAGAAAGGCAGTAGGCTCGCAAGGATCACATACATGGGCTCATTATGAGATGCGTGTACATAGGTTGCTAGTAGATATAGAAGGAAATGATCAAACACTAAGGCAGTTGATGCATATTACTGTTCCAGAAGGAGTGCTTATTGAGATTGCACTCCTAGACTAATTCTAAAGCAGAGAACATAATTGGTAAGATAATAGTAGCATCACCATCTATTGTTATTTCTTTCGCATCTTCTTTCACTTTTCCCCAAGAAATTGCTTCGCTCAGTCTTGCCCCTGAGAGGCTACCATCATATTGGGTAGCAGTTGTTATATAAACTGCATAATCTAAGCCACCTTTAAATTGATTCCACCATATTACATGGTGTTTGCTTATACCACCACCGATCATTAATGCACCTGTAACTTTATTATCAAATGCTATATTGCTTAGCATAAGCTCATCTTTTAATACATCAATCTTTATTTTATGCTCTTGAGAGAATAAAGCTAGCTGGGTACCAAAAGCCCCATCTACTATGCCTGGGCAGAATATAGGCACATTGTTTAGATATGCTTGCCTTATTATTGAATTTTCATCTTTGATATATTTTCCAAATTCTCTAATTAATTCACTAGGGGAATAATTTTCTTTATAATCTTTGCTTGTATAGATTTTGTTCATAATCTCATTAAAATAATTTTCAACAGCTAGTCCATAGTCTTCATTTTTTATAAAAATATTACCTAATCTATAAATGCCTTTTTTATGCAATTCTCTATCATCTACTTCAAAAGTACCTAATCTATATTTTCCACCATATGCCTTTGCTAAATCATGATCCAAGGTACCTGCTGTTGTTATTATAGCATCAAAGTACTTTACTGATTGTGCTATCATACCTCTAAGACCTGTTGCTATTATATCAGCTGGAAATGATAAGAAATTAAAAGATTCCTTATCATTTAGCATTCTTCTCATTATATCTATGCCTATTATCATATGCTGTGCAGAGAAACCCCCTATATATTGCATCGCCTCTATAAGCTCTTTTACCTTCATATCTTTCTTTAATATTATGTCTTTAACCTCTTCCATCATAATAAGACCTTTTTTATTTATGAATTAAAATTTTATATTTCTTTTCAAATTTTAATAGACATCTGTCAAAACTTTCTAAAGCATTTAAACATAATAACAATGAATTATAAAATGATGTATGTAAAAGCCCCTGGTGTAATAAAACTACTTGGTGAGCATGCAGTTGTTTATGGCAAAACAGCAGTAGCAGCTGCAATAGATCTATATACAAAAGCAGAAGTTATAGAAAGAAGTGACCATATAATTATAGAGCTCAGTGATATAAATAGATCAATTTCTTTTGAAAAGCATGACATAGAAGAAATGAAAGATAGAATAAGCAATATAAAAGAATTAATTAAGGAAAGCGATAAGGAAAGGACAGCATTGCTTGCAATACTGTCTAATTTCAATAATGTAAATTATCATATAAAGATAAGCTCTTCTATACCTATGCAAAAAGGACTAGCAAGCAGTGCTGCATTAAGCGTAGCTTTTGCTACATTACTCGCTAAGCTAAATAATATGAATGATGAGAAATCAATAATAGAGATAGCAAGAATAGGCGAAAAGATCTTTCATGAAAATGAAAACGCAGGCTTAATCGATACAAATACTAGCTTCTATGGGGGCATAGTAATATTTAATAAAAAGACAGGTATTGATAGAATAAATAAAGAACTAGATATAAGTATAATAGATACAGGCCCAAAGAAAAGTACTGCAGAGACTGTAGCGCATGTAGCGAATTTGTATAAAGAAAAGACATTCTATGTAGAATCTATATTAGATGATATAGAAAGACAAACTCAATTAGGGATTAAAGCTATAAGAGAAAATAATTATAAAGAGCTAATAAATGCTATGTGTAAAGATCATCAATTGCTAAGAGAGCTTGGGGTATCTACATATAATCTAGATAAAGTAGTTGAGATTGCAATGCAAGAAGGAGCTGGTGCTAAGCTAAGTGGTGGTGGCGGAGGGGGCATAGCAATAGCATTGAATCTCAACGAAAGAGCAATAGAGAAAATAAAGGCAATGAATTTTGATATAATAAATGCAAAAATAACTAATCAAGCTGCACAATACTTTTTGCAATCTTAAAAAATAATCTTGCATTGCCTAGCATATCATGGTCATTATTGAAAAATGCGGCTATTACTTTTGGCTTTAGCTTTATGCTATTCTCTATTACTTCTCTTATCTCTCTTTCCTTATAATTATATGCATACCAGCTGCTTCTTCCATGAAATCTTATGTAGATTTGTTCATTCTTTATAAATATTTTATTATGTATCTCGGGTGAGTCTGGTGTTACTATTACCCCATTAAAATCAAGTTTAGAAAAATCAAATTCATACCAGGTCTTGTTTCTGAATTCTAATGCAAATTTTCTATTATCAAAAGTATTTAGAAATTCTTTTAGCTTATCTATATTGCTAGTGCTAAATCTTGGTGGAAATTGGAATAAGTAATATGCTATCTTTTCTTCTAATGGCTCAAATAGAGAAATGAATCTTTTGAATGAGGCAATTGCACTTTCATTTAACATATGTATATGTGTTATTAACTTATTTACTTTTATACTCCACAGCAGGTCAAACTTTGACCAACCTTTTATTTGATTAGGAAAAGGGAAACGATAAAAAGATGCATTCAATTCAACTGCATTTAATCCAGAATTTTCTTTATACCATTTTAATGAGCTATCTTTATTCCATGAATAAAGCCAGCCCGATGTACCTACTAATAACTTCATACTGTTTTTATTGCTTTTTGTATCTTTTCTAATGTTGCATTATCTATATTGCTCATTCCATGTGCTTCTTTTGCATGCTTTCTTATCTTTTCTAATAACTTATTTTTATCGCTATCTTCTGCCTTAAATCCGCAATTCATTCCTATATCTGCACAGGCAAAGGTATATTTCATAATCTCATCTAAATAAGCAAAAGAATGCAAAATTTAAAAGCTTATTTAGAATTACCTTTGCTGAACTTACACAAATCTTTTAATGGACATGCATTGCATAGTGGTTCTTTTTTGCAATAATGTTTAGCAAGCTCTACAAATTGAGCATGAAAATCTTTGTATAAATTAAGATCTAATGGTATAGAATCCTGTATAAGTTTTTGAAGCTTATCATAATCATTTACTTCAAAATGCTCATCAAACACTCTATTTATTATTCTTCTTGTATACGCATCTATTACAAATATTGGCTTATTTGCAGCATATAGTATTATTGAGTCTGCTGTTTCTTTTCCAATACCATTTATTTCTAATAACTCTTTTCTAAGACTTTCAATATCCTTATTGAAAAATTGCTCAATAGAACCATAAGACATTATATTCTTAGCCAAGTTTATTAATCTCTGGGCTTTTTGATTAAAAAAGCCACTAGGCCTTATAAGCCTTGCTAGATCTTCTTTTTTCATATTTGCTATCTTTTCTATAGAAATTAGATTATTCTCTTTTAGCCTTTTTAATGACTTTTCTACATTCTTCCAATTTGTATTTTGAGTTAATACTGCACCTATTATTATCTCATCTACTGTTTCGCCAGGCCACCAGTTGAGAAATCCAAAATGATTATACAATAATTTATATATTAAGTTAAAGTTGTATCTCTCCATTGTCTATCTTCTTTATCACTTCTTTTGGATCCATACCATTGCATGTTACTCCCATGCTCTTGCATGTTCCAAGGACTTGCTTTACCTTTGCTTTTAAGTCTTTGCCATATATCTGATCATTCTTTACTTCTATAATCTTTTTTATTTGTTCTAGACTTATATCTCCTATTATCTCTTCTTTTGTCTTTGCGCCTTTTTGTACATGTATCTCTTTTAATATCAAAGCACTTACTGGTGGTTTTCCAACCTCTATCTTAAATTCTTTTGTATCTGGATTTATTATTATCTTTACTGGTACTTTTATTCCTTCAAATTCTTTTGTCTTCTTATTTATCTCTGCTACTACTTGACCTACATTTACACCAGCTTGTCCTAATGCAGGTCCTAAAGGTGGTCCTCCTGTTGCTTTTCCACCCTCAATAAGAACATTTATTATAGTATCTGCCATATTCTCACTTCTTTCCTTTTTCAATAATCTTTGCAGCTACCCTTTTTATCTTAACTGGTATAGGTACTGCAATATCTATAATTTCAACAGTAAGTTCATCCTTAGTAGGGTCTATACTCTTTACTCTAGCTTTATAACCTTTAAATGTGCCTGAAGTAAATTCTATTATATCATTGACTTCTATATTTTCTTCTACCTTTTTCTGTGCAAGCAACTTGTCTATTTCACTTTCGCTAATTGGTTTTGAGAGCATACCTTTTATATGGGCTACTCCTTCAATAGTATTTCTTATTATTAGCTCATCATCTGCTTCTAGTATTAAATAACCAGGCATAGCTGCTGGTATTACTATAGAATATATTTGAATATTATCCTTATTTATTTTATTTTCAAGTATATCTGCAGTTATCTTTTCTTGGCTAGAAGTTACTTTAATAGCAAAATACATAAGAATCAAATAGAGATTAGTTGTTTTAATTATAAAAATCTTTCCATTGAGGTTTAGTTTTTAAAAATTAGACTAGAATTGAAGCAATATAAAGAAGAATATATGAATAATTTTCAAAAGTTTATTAATCTTATTTTTTATTATTTTTTATGACCAAATATATAGTAGTATTGGGTACTTTATTAAGTGGCCTTGGTAAGGGTTTGATAACTTCTTCTATAGCAAGAATCTTAAAGTGGTATAACGTCAATGTAATGCCATTTAAGTTTGATGGCTATCTTAACTATGATTGTGGAACAATGAATCCTTATAGACATGGCGAAGTATTTGTATTAGATGATGGAAGCGAAGTAGATATGGATTTTGGCAATTATGAAAGATTTTTGAATATAAACATGAATAAAGACTTTTCCCTTACTGGTGGTAAGTTATTCAAAGATATTATAGAAAAAGAAAGAAGGGGCGAGTTTTTAGGAGAAGATGTACAGGTAATACCACATTTAGTCAATGAAATTTTGGCCAAAATAAAGAATATATCAAACAAATACAATTTAGATGTATTGGTTATAGAGGTTGGTGGTACTGTAGGTGACTTAGAAAATAGCTATTTTATAGAGGCTATGAGGCACTTGGCTCTTGAAGAAAAGGTAATCTTCTTTGTTGTTACTTATCTACCAAAGCTAAGAGTAGTTGGTGAGCAAAAGACAAAGCCAGCTCAATTAGCTATAAAGGCGCTAATGCAAATGGGCATAAGGCCAGATTTTATAGTAACAAGATCAGAGGAAGAAATAGAACCAAATATAAAGAAAAAGCTTGCATTGTTTTCAAATGTAAAAGATGATCATATAATAGATGATCATGATTTAGATACTATTTATGCAATACCTCTTCATTTTATGGAGCAGGGATTAGATAATCTTTTATTAAATGAACTAGATATAAAAGGAGAGATTAACAACGAAGAATTAAAGAAGTGGCAAGAAAGAGTTGATAGATTAAGAAATGCAAAAAAGAGAGTAAGCATAGCAATAGTTGGCAAATATACTAAGCTACATGATTCATATGCAAGTCTCATAGAGGCAATACATCACGCTGAAGCAGAGCTAGGAATAATAGTAGATATAAAATGGGTTGAGTCAGAAGAATTAGAAATTAATAATGATAGAGTAAAAGAATTGTTGAATGGGATACATGGAATAATAGTACCAGGTGGCTTTGGAAAGAGAGGAATAGAAGGTATGATAAATGCAATTGAGTTTGCTAGAACTAATAAGATACCTTATTTAGGCTTATGTTTAGGATTGCAATTAATGAGCATAGAGTATGCAAGGAATGTCTGCAATTTAGAAGGTGCAAATTCAACAGAGTTTGATCCTAATACTAAATACAAAGTAGTTGATTTATTACCCGAGCAATTAAATGTAATATACAAAGGTGGTACAATGAGGCTTGGTCTATGGGATAGTAAATTAAAAATTAATACTAAAGCCTATGAGAGCTATAAGAAAGAAATCATTCAAGAGAGACATAGACATAGGTATGAAGTGAATAATGAATACAGAGAAATATTAGAAAATAATGGCTTAATAATTAGTGGTACTACACTAGATAACAAATTAGTTGAGTTTATAGAATGGAGTAATTCTTTTGGAATAGCTACACAAGCACACCCGGAATTAAAATCTAGGTTCTTAGAGCCATCTCCTTTATTTGTTTCTTTTATAAAAGAAGCAGCAAAACAAGCAAGTATTTTATAACTTTATTTTCTAAATTCTTTTTATGATTTCATTTTTGTTTGATATAATTAGGTATGAAACACCTGTTTATAATCCACCTAGCGATACTATTAAGGCTGAGATAGTAATGATCATAGTAATAGTACTTCTAATTCTTCTTTATATTAAACTAAAGAACATGAAAAAGTAAAATTAAGAGAGGAAGTGATCGAACAAGTAAGGGTTTAGTAGTGGAGCGCTCACAGGTCGCGTTAGCTTCCTGCTTACACGCCCACCCTATCAAGTTATGTACTTTAACCACCCTGAGTATCTCGTCTCGGGTCGGGCTTCGTCCTTAGATGCTTTCAGGACTTATCCCTTAGCGCGCAGCTACCCAGCTATGCGAACACAACTGGTACACCGGAGGCGCCGACGCCCCGTTCCTCTCGTATTAAGGGCGCCTTACCCTCTGATACTTACGCTCCCAGTAGTTCGTTCCGGCCTGTCTCACGACGGCCTCAACGCAGC
>JAGDXY010000018.1:0-208 GCA_023256495.1 Microcaldota archaeon | reverse complement strand
ATATCGATGTATCAAACGGCTAGGTCGATGTGAACTCTCGCCAGCCACGAATCGATTACCTCTAGAGTAACTGGTCTGACAGCATAGAGCCCCACCAAAGGAGCTTCTATGGTTCATTAGGCCCCTCTTTCGAGTCTGCATCCCCTACTGTTCGGGATACAGTCAACCCTGCATTTGCCCTTATGCTTAACAGTGGGTTCCCAACCCA
>JAGDXY010000015.1:53098-53311 GCA_023256495.1 Microcaldota archaeon | reverse complement strand
CACCTGCTCAAAACATTTGCAGGTTTTGAATTTGTGTTAGAGCAACTTTTGATAAGCTTCCTAATTTCATACTATGCATTCTTACCGCTTAACTGCTACACTTATTGGTAATCTTAATATTTTTAGATTCTTAGAAGAAAGAAAATCTTTCCATGCATTATTTGTGTTTGTGTCATCAGCCATTATCAAACCTCCCTTCTTAACATGTGTGTA
>JAGDXY010000015.1:49666-53088 GCA_023256495.1 Microcaldota archaeon | reverse complement strand
CATGATAAAAAATATCTGGAGTAACGTTAAGTTTGGGCAGTATATCTGATGATTTACCTATTATAATAGAAAAACGATCCTTTAGTTTAGTAGGTATTAGCCATCCAGGTTCTTTGCCCTGAGGTATAAAAACAGCATCAGGTTTTCCATCTTCATTTATATAACCTTTTGGATTGTAATTCGGATAATCTATAGATATTAATTTTCCCATCTTATTTTCATGCATTGCTTTAAGTATAAAATAGGTCGAAACGCCGTTAGCGACTCCAGTTTCTACCATCAATTTCGGTTTATACTTTTTTACTATCAAATATATTGCAATCTCTTTTATACCAGCGCTTGCACCTATTGCAAATTTTTCAAGTGCAATTTTATCATAATAAGCAGATAGACTTTTCCTTATATATTCAATGTCATCTTTTTGCATCAAATATGAGATTGCGGCTTCTATAGAGAAAATTGGATTCTGCAACCCTCTTTTTATAAAATTTATAGATACCACAAAGACTCACCTTTCATATTTAATTTTTTATTTTCTTTTTTATACTTTTCCACTATAAGCCTCATTGTTAAATCAATCCCTTTCTCCATTATTTTGCCTTCTTTATATTCTTTTGTAAGTTTGTCAATATTTTCAGGATTGTCAAATCCAAGGTACTTTATCACACCTTCTTTGTAAAGAATCTGTGAAATGTTGAAAAGATCTTCTCTGCTCAAACTATATTGCGCAGCTAGCTTAGTCCTTTCACCTTCTAGATAATTAAGATATTTCTTCTGTTCTTTCCAAATCCTTGCCAAACTGTCAAGTCTGTGTTGCCTAATTCCATAGGCAAGAGTACGTATAAAGTAGAACCAAAGATAATCCCATTTTCTTATTTCTTGATCTGGCTTCTTAAAAGATAGTGTTTCATAAGCCTGTAATATAAAATTTGAGAAGCCAATGATGAGTTTTCCTTTTAGCGAGTTTGCATCGAGTGCAAAGAATTTTCTTATGTAATCAACAAAGACTTCATTATATTGCTTGTATGAAAGCATTTCAAAAAGCAGCATTTTATTGTAATCATTCTTTTCATGGTGCATAAGATCTATTCTATGTGCAATAAAATACTCTTCGCCAAGTGTGCAGAGTTTGCCATTTATTTCTGGCTGCTCATGTATAATGCCTTTAAACAAAACTTTTCCTTTTTTAAAGAGTCTGAACTGCCATGTAAAAAACTGTGTATGAGAGGTTGCTGTGGCCTCTTCATACCTTTTTATTGCAAATGCATCGCATTTTGCTTTGCTTATTATATTTTTAATATCCTTTGCCAAACTATCATTTGGCCTTTCATCTGTATCTAAGTAAATAATCCATTCTTCTTTGCACTTGCTAATTCCATAATGGCGAAGAGGATCAGCATAGCCAAGAGGCAAAGTATAGTAAATTTCAATTTTATGGTATGGCTTTGCATTCTCAACAAGCTTTTTGTGCTCATTTTCATCGCTAGAGTCTATTATTACAACCTGATCAACTTCATTTAGCATAGATTTCGCTAAGTCAAGAGCATTATTTATATCATTTCTTGAGAAGATAAGCAACGAAAGCATGTTTTCACTTTATTTTTCTAAAATTTAATTGCTCAGAAATACTTTTATGTTTATAACATTAATAAATATTTGATTTTATGTTAAGCAATGCATATCTTAGCAATAAAATTAGGCTATTATTGCATATTCATATTGCGATTATGAATAATATTACTAAAAAATAAAAAAATCAAAAAATCGCATTACCTAGTATTATTGTTATTATAAATATTATTACCATAAGCATTATACCTGTTACTATTAATGCTATAAGTGCTTTTCCTACGCTTACTTGTTGTTGTTTTGCTAGTGTTATCAACCCTACTACGAACCCCCATATTGCTAGCAAAATCGTTACAAACGGTATGAACGATGCCCATATGAATAATACTATTGGAAGTTGTGCAAACAACATTGCTGTAAACGTCTTATTATAACCACCATTCCAGAACTTGAACAAATTCTTTGAGAAGAATTGTACTAGCGCTGCAACTATCAATGCCATGATAGGTATAAGGATAAATAAGTATATTATTAACCCGGCTGTTAGAACAAGCATTACTACAATTCCTGTAAATCCTGCTCCTACTGCAGCTAGGCCTGGTATAAAGCTGAAAGTTCCTTTTATTAATGAAGATGCAACGAATGCTAAACCTGTTCCTAATACGAGAGCTATTATGAAGGGTATTATAGCTGCGCTATAGTAGAACTTTAATGCATTGCCTATACTCATTTCTTCTGTGTTGCTACTTGGGTTAGTTATCGCGTGGAAAGCTTTTTTTAACGAATCAATTATAGACATTTTCCCACTTAAAAACTTAAGATTAAAAGATTTAAAAATATTGCTTACAATTGTTTCATCATTGTAATATCTACACACCTTAAACAGCGCGGCTCTCCTTTGCACGCAGTAAGTTTATCTTGATATAAAAATGAATAAAGCCCATGGCAGTGATAATAATAACTTCTGTATATGATATAAAGAAAGAGCTTAGCGGCCTTATTGTTGCTATTATACTATTATTTGCAACAGAGAGTTGCACCAACAGAACCATTTACAAATATAGTGTTTGAATTTATAAGATAAAATATAGGTTTTGTCTGATTATTTATTGACGGACTTTCTAGTTAATATACAATGGAACTTTATTTATTGATGGATCATCGCCAGTTGCTTCTATATATGTTAAATAAGTACCTGGTTTTGCATCATTTGATTCACTAATTGTCATAACACCACTATAGGTTGGATCACCATACCTATTAGAAAGATGTACCAGGAATAAGAAATATAGAAAGTGCAAACAAATTACCCTTTTATAATGAACTCATAAAAATGAAGAATGTAAAAATACGCGTTGAAAGTTGGAAAGAGGCAATTGACCTATATAAAGAAATGCCCTTCTATGTAGGGCCTAGTGGCGCTTTAGCGCTATATGCATCTATAAAAGACGATGATAATTCATTAGTTTTATTACCAGATGATAAAAGAAAATACAATAATTATAATGTAATTGAATTGAACACTGCAATTGAACTAAACAAAAAAGGTTATAGTATATTATATTTAGGTAGAATAGAAAAGATCAACATAGTAAAGAGTTTATTCGATGACATAGAGATAAATGAATATAATATTAGCAATAAAGCTATAGTAATATGTAATAAGGGTATATTATCAGAGATGAAAGCAAATGAATTGAGAGAAAGAGGTATAGAGGCTTATAGTCTAATAGGTGGTGTTGATTATATAGAGAGTAAAATAAAAAGAGAAAAATGCAAAGTATAAAAGCTTTCATTTAAAAGCAGTATTTATGCCTATCTTTGCTATACAGTCATTTACTGAATTCTCTACT
>JAGDXY010000015.1:0-49656 GCA_023256495.1 Microcaldota archaeon | reverse complement strand
TTTTTATCGAATTTTCTCTTATCTATTTTATTATCAACCGCGGCGAACAATTTGGGAAGAATTTCCTCTGCGTCTTTATGTCGCAATGTTACCTTTGTTCCTATCTGTAGACCTGGTCTCAAACCCCAATCAGGAATCCTTCTCTTTGTTATTGTTTTTACTGGCTTCTTTCCAGTTATTTGCTTTTGGTATTTATTCTTATTTACTTGCTTTTATTTACTTATTAACAGTAAGTCTTGTAGTTGGTTTCTTAGCTTTAGGTTCTATATTTCTATTAAATAATAAGGTATTGAAATCATTATTTATTGTCTATTTTATCTTTACAACAATATTCCTAATATATACATTAATTACTTCTCAAATAGGCAATATAATAGTTAATTATGTCGTTGCAGGTTCTATTCCTTTACCAATAATAATATCATCTTCTCTTATGACATTTGTATCATCAATAATAATTATAGTTATAGCTGCTTTAAGCTATAAAAGAAAAAAGGATAAGAGAATGTTAAGCATAATAGCAGGCATATTAGTTGTATCTTTTGCAGGCACCATGTATATAGCATCATTTCCTTCATTGCTTTACTATAGTGAATTTATAGGCATATTACTACTATGGCTAGGGTTCTGGTGATTGATTGTTAGATATTGTGGCATTCTCCCACGACTGAAGTCATGGGCTTTCTGCTAAGCATTTTGTAATAGCATTTCTTTTACTTTATAAAAATTTTTATAGATAAATTGCAGTATAATAATAAAAATATATCATTTTAAATTGATATTATGAACCCCATAGATCTTATAAAGGCAGAACCTACAGAAGAGATACTAACTGAAGAGAGATTAAAAGAATATATTGAAAATAAGATAGAACTAAGACATTATATTGGTTACGAAATATCTGGTTATGTTCATTTAGGTAGCTTTCTATCAATGTCTAAGGTTGCTGATCTTCAAAAGGCAGGGGTAAAAGTAAAGATATTCTTAGCTGATTACCACAGTTGGATTAACAAAAAATTGGGCGGTGATTTATCAATTATAAAGAGAGTTGCTGGTGGTTATTTTAAAGAAGCATTGAAGCAAACACTAAAGATAGCAGGGGGTGATCCAGATAAAGTAGAGTTTGTTTTAGGTTCTGAATTATATGAAAAAGTAGGATTAGAGTATTTAGAAAATATAATAAAAATATCGATGGATACTACTCTAGCAAGAGTAAGAAAATCTATTACTATAATGGGTAGAAAGGAAAAGGAGATTGTAGATTTTGCCCAATTACTATATCCAATAATGCAAGTTGCTGATATCTTTGCATTAGATGTAAATATACCTCATGGTGGCATGGATCAAAGAAAGGCGCATGTTATAGCAATAGAAGTAGGTAAAAATGGTTTTGGTTATCAGCCAATTGCTCTACATCATCATTTACTAGTTGGTATGCATATAACAGAGGATATAAGACAAAAGATATTAACTGCTAAAAGAGAAGGGAATAGAGAATTATTTGAAGAAGGAGTAATAGATATTAAAATGTCAAAATCAAAGCCAAATAGTGCAATATTTATACATGATAAAAGTGAAGAGATTAAAGAAAAGATAAATAAGGCATTCTGTCCTATAAAAGAGATAGAGCTAAACCCTATATTAGAATTAGCACGTTATATTATATTTAGAGTTAGTAATAATATAGAGATAGTGAATGAAAAGACAAAAGAAAGCAAGGTATATAATAGCTATGCATCATTAGAAAGCGATTATCAAAAAGGACTTATACATCCATTAGATTTAAAGACAGCAGTTTATAATAAAATAAATGATATGTTAGAGCCAGCAAGAAAATACTTTTTAGAAGGGCCAGGCAAGAGATATCTAGAAGATATGGAGAGTATAAAGGTATCACGTTAGAAATAATTGGTTTTTATTGCTTTATATTTTATAAAAACTATTATATTTTAAATTTTGAAATATAATTATTATAGGTGATTTTATTTCTTATGTAAAGATTCTTGCTACTATAGGGCCAAATAGCGAAAAAGATGAGATATTAAGTAAGATAGTTAATAAAATAGACGGAGCTAGAATAAACTTTTCACATGGTACAATAAATGAATGGAAAAATAGAATAGATAAAATAAGAAATGAAAGAAGCGATATACCTATACTTGGCGACATACCAGGTCCAGGAGTAAGGACAGGAAACATGCATGATAAACAAATAAATGCAAATGATATATTAGATTTTAAACTGGGCGAAGAAAGCAATACTTTTATTCCAGTTCCTAAAATAGAATTCTTTGAATCTGTAGAAAATGGTGATATACTAATAATGGATGATGGTAGAATAAGGCTAAGAGTAATAGAGAAAGGAAAAGATTATGTAAAAGTTATTGCATTAACTAAAGGTATTATAAAATCTCATAAATCAATAGATATTCTCTATAAAGATTATAATTTACCAATAATAGAAAAAATAGATAAAGAAGCTATAGTATTTTCAAAAGAGAATGGCATAGATCTAATTGGCTTAAGTCATGTAAGAAGTAAAAAAGATGTAATAGAGGTTAAAGAATTCCTAAAAGATATAGATTATAATCCAAAACTAGTAGCCAAGATAGAATCTAAAAGCGGTTTAGATAACTTAGAAGAGATAGCAGAAGAAGTAGATTATATCATGGTAGCTAGAGGTGATCTAGGCATGAGCTTTGATCTGGAATTAATACCTAAATTACAAGAAGAAATAATAAATAGAGCAAACAAAATAGGAAAGCCAGTGATGGTTGCTACCCAATTACTCTCTTCTATGGTAAACAACCCAATACCTACTAGAGCCGAGATTGTAGATATAATGACAGCTGTAAAAAGTGGGGCAGATTCTTTATTACTAACTGATGAAACTACAATAGGAAATTATCCTGTGGAAGCTGTAGAATGGCTTAATAAAATTGCTAACATGTATGAATACGAACCAAAAGGGCATAGCCTGGATTTATCTAAGTTTGATGAGAGAATGAAGTTTGCAATAGGTATATGTGAGCTTGCAAATAAAATTAATGCAAAGATAGTTGTATTTACTAAGTCTGGCTTAACAGCAATTAGATTGTCTAGATATAGAGGAATAGAGATCCTTGCAGGAACTCCTTCACAAGATGTTAAGAAATTTATCTCATTATTGCGCAATGTAAATTCAATAAGAGTAAATGCAAACGACTATGATAGTGGTATGTACGCAACTCTTCAGGAATTTATTAAAGAGAAGAAAATAAAAAACGGCGATTATGTTATATTAACTTATGGTTTACAACCAAATACTAAAGAATATGAACACGTGATTAAACTCATAAAGATAAATATATAAATTTATATTTAACCATTCGTACAAAGCTTTTGAACTCAATTCAATTAAGGTATTAATTTATTTTAAATATTGTTTTATTACTTATTTTTGAAACATTTAAACCATTTATATTGTATTGTGATGGAATTTCTAGTACAGCACTACCATATGCACATATTGGTGTAGTATTATATGGCAAAGCATTTGCAATTTTCACAATCGAATAAATTGTATAGTTTTTTGTTTTGTTTATTTGTTTGAGCCATATCTGTTTTATAGGAAATTCAGTATTCTTCATCCAAAAACAAACATAAGACATATTTGTAAAAGGAAACAACATACCACATTTGTATTTGCATGAATAGTTGCTTATTGATACGTTCATATATCCCTGTTCTTGTTCTTTTGGAGTAGTTGCAACATATATTGTAGTATTATATGTATTATTTCCAATAAATATTTCCATATTCTTTATCTCAAAACTGTTAAGTGGTATAGTATTTATATTATGAAAATTATTAAGCCAAAAAACGATTAGAACTAGAAAGATTATAAGTAAGATATATACTATACGATCCATAAGAGTTTTATTGTAGTTAAAATATTAAAATTAATTTATTCAATATTGCATTTTCCTAAATCTTTCTCTTAATGTATCTAATACAGATAAGAATGCCCGCATAGATGAACTTAATAAGTAAAAGGCCTTTTTATTTAAAATTATTCTATCTTTATCATCTTTTACATAGCCTAATAGTTTAAGTGGATATAGTATATAGTTTAATTCATTAACATCTTTATTATATTTCCTAATAAAATCATCTTTTTTAAATCCTAAAGCAAATAGTTTATTAAGCAAAAATAGCTCCATTGAAGATTTAATAGGTATACTTTTTTTCATTATAGCAGGTAATTTATTATTATTTATTAATCTAGCATATTTTTCTATAGAAAAAGTATTTATGTAGAAATTCTCATTTATATAGCTAATACTACTAGTTCCTATGCCAATATAATAATCAAATTTTGTAATATACTCATCTATTAATTCTATGTTATTCCTTGAAAAACACCAAGGAGTAGATGGTATGTATTTATAGGCATACATCTTTTCTATCAAAATATTATAAAATTGTCTTTCTCTTTTTCTATCTATGTTTTTAAATAGTTGTGAATAAATAGATGGCATTAACGGATATGCTGTTATTTGCTTTACTTTATTCTCTAGTAATATATCAAGATCTGTGCTAAATTGCTCGAATGTTTGTGATGGAAAATTAAATATAAGGTCTATATTCAATGTTTTAATTTTTTCATTTGCAATTTTTATTATTTCTAATGCATCCTCTTTATTTTGCCATGCTCTACCAATATTCTTACTTAAATTCTTATCGAACGTTTGAATTCCTATAGATATCCTATTAACACCTAATTTGTACAAAGTATCTATCTTATCTTCATCTAGCTCTCTATAAGTAGATTCTATTGAAATTTCTCTTATAGGATAAATATCTTTAATAAATTCTATAAAACTTATTAAATGATCAAAATTAACAGTAGGAGTACCTCCACCGATATACATAGTATTAAATTTATAACCATTATTATAGTATATCTGAGCTTCCTTCTCTAAAAGAGAAAAATAAAGATCCTCTAATTTTGTATCATGCAACTGCCTATTAAAGCTACAAAAAGGGCACAATGACCTACAAAAAGGTATATGTACATATAGCATATCAACATTATTTGAATAATTGATAGGTTTTATACCTTCTATTAAATTGTAATTTAATAAAAATTCTTTTGTTTTATTCAATACAAGATTTTCAGCAATCTTTTCTATCATACTAAAGCCTATTCATTCGGGCTTGTCAACTCTTTCAATTCATTATTTTTAAATTTATTTATTGCATCATCAACATATCTATCTGTAGTCAAATATATTAATTTACCATTATTTTTTAACTCATCAAACATACCTGGGCCAATTTCTTTAGTTATAACCACACTAAAATCTATATTACTAAAGAAATTGAGTAGTATCCTTCTTCTTTCATTTGGCGTATTTGCTGTAATAGCAGGATTAGCTATTATTTCTTTACTGTTATTATCTAAATCATATATTAGAAATTGTGGTGCTCTTCCAAAATGTTCTGCTATTAAAATATTATCTTTTTGTTTTAATGCGGGAATTAAGATCTTCATAATTTAATTTAAACAATCAAAATATTAATATTGTTTTATTTAATTTTATTCATGAAGTATACTATAGCCTTGCTTGCATTGTCATTACTACTAATAACTATTGCTTATTATGAATTAGGTTATTATTGGGATTTAATTGCTCATATATTATATGCAAAGGGTATTGTAAAAGGTGATTATAATTTAATAGAATGGGAACGTGCTCCACTATCTGGTTTGGTTCTTATACCATTCTATATATTTTTTGGAAACAATTCTGGTTATTTTTATATAATTGCAAATATTATCATTACTTATGCTTTATCTATAGAGATATCAAGAAAATTAAATTATAACGAACTAATTTTTACTTCTATTTTATTAACTCCATTTCCACTATTGTTTTATACAATATTCAATGGTGCTGAAATATTATCTATAAATTTTTTGTTATTTGGTATATTTTTATTCTTGAAAAATAAAAATTATTTTAGCTTATTTTTAGCATTAGCAGCATTGACTAAAGTAATTGCCTTCCCTTTTGTAGTTTTGATATTATTTAGCAACAATAAGAAACTCTCTTTTCTTTATTATATATTCCCTTTCATTCCTTGGTTAATTTTTAATTATATAGCATTTGGAAATCCATTATTTAACTATATAGAAACAATAAAAATAGCGCTAAACTCTTCTTTTCCTAATTTTAATAATTTATATTCATTAATTTACATGCTTGCCCCATTCCTTATTTTTTATTTTGCATTGTTTTTAATTTATTTAAAAGAAAATTATGGCAAGAGTCAAAATAAGCTATATAGCTTAAATGATCCAATATTTATCATATTCTTCATAAATTTGTTTATATTGTTATTAAGTGGGTTGTTTTCAAACGCTATTTATACTATACCAAGATGGTCATATATAATATATGTACCTTTTGTATTTATTTTTGCAAATAGGGTAAGAAATTGGGATAAGGCAATATTCTATATTAATATTATGTTATTTATCTTCCTTGTTTTTAATATGAATCTTATTGTTAATGTTTATTCAACAAATGAAAGGAATCCTAATTTGATAACTGCTATTAATTATATAAAAGCACATAATTATAGTATAGTTGCATCTAATGTTTGGGTGTTATTAGATTTCTATAATATAAGCTCAATAAGCCCATATAATAACTATACATACAAACCTATTTTAATAATAAATGGAATTGGAACATCACCAAAATTGTTTAATCTTGAGAATTACAAAGAGATCATTATAAATAAAAATACTAGTTTGTATCTGCCTGTGATACCTAACCAAAAATAAATAGTGTAGTCTTCACAAGCGAACAATATTATGCCTTTTATTTCGAATGGAAAAAGAAACATAGTGCTGAAATCACTGATCAATGAATCAAATGCCACAAATTTCTGTTTGTTTTCATCTAGCTCTAAAGAGTTTGAGTTTCTTGATCACTTTTTAAAATAGATATAAGCTCTTTAGCATTTTTGAACATATCAAAATTATTAAAAAGAACATAGTTTAATTTTTTATTGCATGCTTTCTTAATATATTCTAGATCATTTATAGTATAGCTATATCTTAAGTTATAATTTGGTTTACCATGTAATCTAAAATAATTAATTTCACCAAAAGTTTTACCTTTAAATGGATCATTACAAATTACTAAATTTAATTCATTAGAAATTCTATACAATGTTTCTTCATGCCAATCTCCGCGTGGTTCCCATACCAAAATCAAACTATCTCTTTTTATTGAAGAAAAGAAGTTTCTAATATTTTCAATATTTTCATTCTTTTCTTTAAATGATGGTGGTGTCTGAAACAATATTACTTTTGCTTCAAGTAGGTCTGCAATATTTCGCATTAAATCCCAAGCAAGAAATACCTCTTCTGTATTTTTAAAATAACCAAAGTTCTCTTTTTTGCCAAATTCTTTTTTCATTTTTCTATAAGTTGGGCTTGTAGCTTCGTGTGTTATAACCTGAAATGCTTTAATTATAAATTCAAATTTTTTGTTTATATTTTTAGCATTTTCTTTTAGTTTTTTTAATGAATCAATATCTGGATCATAGAATGTGTTTTGTAATTCTACTAGATTAAAAGTTTTAAAGTATACCTCTTTCTTAATAGGAAAACCGCAGCAACCAACCTTTATTTCATTCATTAGACATCAAAGATTTAAAATATAAAAAAGTTTAAATAGCTAATTCCAATAAAAATAAGATTAGGTGATTTATTTTGTTTGATAATTTTATAAAAGGTTGGAAATTAGGAGGGGCAGTAAGAAAATTAGTAATGAAAGATAAATCATTATCATTGTTTCCTATTTTATCAGCAATAGTTATTATTCTAGAATCTATTGCCATATTTATTCCTTTAATTCTATTTACTCATAATGAAACAGCAGTATCACTACTCTTATTGATTATTTATTATATAGTTACAATCTTTACATCTTCTTATATATTAGCTGCAATGTTGATTCAATTCAATAGCTTTTTAAATGGTGAAAGGAGTTCTATTACAACATCATTTTCAAAAGCTAAAGAATTCTGGCTTCAACTTATAGAATGGTCACTATTTCAAACAGCTATAATTCTAGTTATAACTGCTATAAGCCAAATAATAAAGAAGGATTCAGGGGCTTTAATTATGAAAATATTTGATTTAGCTGCATCGTTTTCAATCTCAATAGCATCTATGTTCGCAATACCTATAATACTAGAAGAAAAAACAGGTCCTATAAAAACTTTAAAGAAAAGCGTAGAATTTATATTAAATAATTTTGGTAATACTTTTGGAGGTTTCTTTTATTCCGATCTTTACCCATTACTCTTTATTATCTTGGGCTTGTTAATCGTTATAGTTGGTATATTTGCTATAATTAGCTTACCTATTTTAATTGCAGCAATCATAATAATTTTAGGTTTAGCATTGCTAGCATATGGATTAATTTTAAGATATCTATTATTTAATACATTTAAGTTCATAATATACAAATATAAAACAGAAGGCTACTTGCCAGAAGGTATTGATGGAGATCTTATTAATAACTCAATAAAAGTAAAGAACAAAGTAATAATGTAGATAAACGAAAAAATATTTTAAAGTTAAATAATAAAGAGTTATTGTGGATTTACCTTTAATATATATAGATTCTTGTCCAAATTGCTATGGCAATATTGAAGCAGATAGGTTGGATAATGGTAATTTATGCAAAAAATGCGTAAAAGAAGATATAAAAATAAATAATTTTGAAGATCTTTTAGATAAAGTAGAAACAATAAATGGGTTAAGCAATTATAAGAACTTATTAGATAGCTTAAATCAAATAAAAAGCTTATTTAAAAAGGCAATAAACAACGATCCTCTTCCTTTGCAGGAATCTTGGATAATAAAAATACTAATGGAGCATTATGTCCCTATAATAGCACCTACTGGTATGGGCAAAACAACCCTTGGTGCTATCTTATCAATGTTTTTTGCTTTAAATAAAAAAAGGACAATAATATTAGTCCCTACAAAGGTTCTTGTTGATCAAATTGAAAATAATATAAAGCTTTATAATGAAAGATGTGGTATAAACTGTAGTATAGGATCTTATTATTCAGGAAAAGACAAAAGCGTATTAAAGAATATAAAATATTTTGATATATTTATAACAACTTCAAGATTTGCATTAAAGAATGCAAAACACCTCAATTACTTCGATTTTTATTTTGTAGATGATGTAGATGCAATAATGAAATCAAAGAAAAGTAGCTTTTCAGCTCTTTTGATGTTTGGCTTCAAAGAGGATGATATAAATGAATTATTAAAAAGCAAAACTTTTGATTCGATAGAAAAGGCAAGAAGTAAAATAAAAGAAAAGACTATCGTTTTTTCTTCTGCCACTGTTTATAGAAGTAATAACATAATCTCTAATATATTAGGGTTTAAACCAGGAGGAGCTATGCAATATCTTAGAGATATCATAGATAGTTATATAGAAGAGATGAGCATAGAGAAATTAATAGAATTAGTTAAAAAGTTAGGAAGTGGTGGGCTCATATTTTTACCTGTAGATAAAACAGAGCTTAGTAATGAAATAAAAACTAAATTAAATGAGATCAATATAAAAACAGATATTGCTGATTTTAATACAATAGAGCAGTTTAGAGAGAATAAATTAGATATTCTAATAGGTGCAGCAGTTCATTATGGGGTATTAGTAAGAGGAATAGATTTGCCTAATAGAATAAAATATGCAATCTTCTTTGGAATCCCTAAATTTAGATTTAGAGTTCATGAAAAAATGCATCCGATAGCAATGATTAGACTATTAGCTATAGCTGCAAGAATAGCAAACGATAAAGAAGGAATCAAATTGGCTGCAAATTTAAGAAATAAATTGAATAAATTAACGCCAGCGGCTATTAATGTGATATATGAAAATATAAAGAGAGGTATTATAGAAGATAAAGAAATTGAAAATGGTTATAACTTATTGAACAAGCTTTTATCAAGTAATGAGATATTAAACAAAATAAATGAAAAAAGCGATTTCGTTATAAAAGATGGATTTATATCTACGCCAGATTATTTAACTTATATACAGGCTTCTGGAAGAACATCCCGTTTATTAAGTAATAGACTAACTAAGGGTCTTTCAATAATCTTTGTTGATGATAAAAAACTATTTGATCTTTTACAAGAAAGGCTCAAATTTTTAATAGAAGAAATGGAATTCAAAAGATTAGATAAGAATTTAATGAGAATAGGAAATCTCTCTTTAAAAAATATAAAAAATATGTTAGAGACTAGCAGAGTTATTGGAGAAAGTAAACCATATAACATAAAGACTATACTTTTTGTTGTAGAATCACCAAATAAAGCAAAGACAATATCAAAATTCTTTTCAAAACCAACAATAAGAATTCTAAATAATCTTATAGTATATGAAGTTTCTATAGGAAATGCTTTGCTTTCAATTACTGCAACCCAAGGCCATGTCTATGATTTGACTACAAGAGACATAGGTTTATATGGAGTAGAAATAAATAATGATGAATTTTTAGCATATTATTCTACAATAAAGAGATGTGAAAACGGACATCAATTTACAGACCCTAAAGAAAACGCTTGCCCAAAATGCAATGGTGCTATAAGATTAGATAAGATTAATTTCATAAAAGCATTACAACTACTTGCTTTTGAGAGCGATGAAGTAATAATTGGTACAGATCCAGATGTTGAAGGAGAACGCATAGCATGGGATATATATCTTCTAATAAAACCATTTAATCAAAACATAATGAGAGGCGAATTTCATGAAGTAACAAAGCATGCAATAATAAATGCTATAGAAGAACCTCGTGCATTTAATAAAAATATGCTTTATTCTCAATTAGCAAGGAGAATAGAAGATAGGTGGTTAGGATTCAAATTATCTCAAAAATTGCAATACGACTTTTGGAAAGAATATAGTAAATCAAACAATATCAATAAGGCATTAAGTGCAGGTAGAGTTCAAACACCTGTATTAGGTTGGATAATAGAAAGATACGATCAATTCTTAGCTACAAGAAAAGGCTATACATTAATAGATATAGATGGATTAAAAATAGAAATAGAGGGTTACATAAGAAAAGAGGCAAAGATTAATGTAAATGTTAAAAAGATGAAAAAAGACACGGTTAATTTTGGTCCATTACCCCCTTATACTACTAGTACATTGCTTGAAGATGCTTCTAAACTTGGTCTAACTACAGATGAAATAATGAAAGTAGCACAAGATCTATTTGAAGCAGGATTAATTACATATCATAGAACAGATAGTATTAGAATCTCTTCTTATGGTATTAAAATAGCAGAGGAATTTATGAAAGAAACATTAGGAACTAAAAAATACAAGAAATATTTTGAACCAAGATCTTGGAGTAATGAAGGAGCACACGAAGCAATTAGACCTACAAAACCAATAAGCGCTGATAAGCTAATAAGCTTAATAGAAGAAGGAGAGATAGAAATTAATAAATTATCTAGCAAGCACTTAAAAGTTTATAATTTAATATTTAAGAGATTTATACTAAGTCAAATGAAACCAATAAGCATAGTTATAGCAAATGTTGAATTAGAAATAATTGCAGAAGGCAAAAAATTTGATAAGAAAATAAGTGAATACATAGATATTAAAGATAAAGCTATAAAAGAAATATCTAACTACATTTACTTACCTAAAATAAGAGATATAACAAATATATCAAAGGTAGGTAAAATAATTGGTTATATTCAAAGGAGTGAGTATCCTCTATATAGTGAAGGGGATATTGTTAAAATTATGAAAGATAAAGGAATTGGAAGACCAAGCACATACGCTACTATAATCTCAACATTAAAGAATAGAAATTATATAAGTGAAGTAAAGATAGGTTTAATACCAACTCGCTTAGGCAGAAATATCTATTCATATCTCTACTCAAAATACAGAAACTTAATATCTGAAGAAGTAACAAAAGAGCTATTAGAGAAAATGGATATGATAGAAACAGGAAAACTCAACTATAAAGAGGTTATTGCAGAACTTTTAAATGAAATAAAGTCAATAGATTAGTTTTTGTTATAATAACCAAGTTCTATTGCTTTCTTTACACCATATAAATAAGATACTATGCCTATTATTCCTACAACTACAACAACTAAAATAAAGCCAATATCAATGCTATCTAAATTTGGTATGTCTATACCAGTTGATATACCAAAATTAAGAATATTTGGCCATATTATAATTAAAATACCTGCAATAGAAAAGACTAAACCTCCATAAAACAAAACATTTTTACTTATATATTTAGAAACAAAAGCAATACCCTCTTGAGTTAGTGATTTCTTCTTTTTTAATATAGTGCCAAATAAGCCACCAAAGATCATTTGCATAATCATTGTACCTATGCCAAACATAAATCCTGGTAGCCATGCAAACAAAGGACCAGGCATTGCCGGTGTTATGACAGTTACGAGAATTAAAGCAAATGCCCCAAAACCAAAGCCTGCTATTAATCCATGCACAAATGCAAGTCTAAGAGGGACTTCTTTTAAAATTAATGAATCTTTTGAATTGATTGGATTTATTTTATGCTCGAACTCTAATTTCTGGTACTTGCTATTCTTTTTATGGATTTTAAATATATCACCTAATTTTTCTTCGATATAGTGCCAATGTAAATAATAACCTCTTTTAGCTATATATAAACCCGCTAGAGCCATAGCCAATCCTACTATTATATATGTTATTCCAAATGCAATTGAAGTCTCAAATATAGAGATTAACGCAAAATATGCTAATTCTGTAAGTATTGCTCTTTGCAATGTAAAACCTGCCGAAAAGAAGAATCCCGCTTTTACTCCTTTTTTTGTACTATAACTACCTACAGCATATGAAAAAGTTATTGGCCAAGTATGTTCATCTGGTGTTATACCATGAAGCATACCAAGAATTAATGATATTATAATTGCCTCTAATATAGAGATATTTGTAGTATTAAAATTTAGAAATGAATCAAATATAATCATCTAAACCACTAGGGGCTTTCCATGAGGACATGTTTTTGGTCTTCCAATATGATTATATAATTTTATTATTAGTTCATTATTTAATAGATAATCTATTTTAGATGCCTCATTACAAGAAAACTTTTTATCTAGGCCAATTTCATTAAATAGGCATTCTAAGCATCTATGTGCAAATATAATATTAGAGTGTATTTCTTTACCAAAACTTGTAATTATTACTAATCCCCTATTTTCATTTATTAAACCTTTGTCTTTTAATCTCTTTAATAAATTATATACTGTTGGAGCACTTAATTTCATCTTTTTAGAAATATCACTCAATCGAATAGGGAAATCATTCTTATTATCTCCTATAACCATTAAGCAGTCTCTTTCTCTTTTTGTTAGATACATATATTTTTAGTATAATACTAAAAATTTAAGTATTTTACTAAATTTGTCATTTATCTTACTAAAATAAAATTTTTTCTTTTTATATAACTCTAATGCTGCTATATGTCTTAGTACTGATTTGGCTTTTAATGACTATAGTTGACATATATAATTTGAAAAATAGACCCAATGAATTATGTAAAGTAGATAATAAAAAAATACTCAATATATTGGTATTAATACCTGCTCGTGGTAAGGATATAAGCATTAAAATGAATTTCAAAAAGGCAATTAAATATATTGGCAAAAGAAATTTACTAGTATTAGTTGATTCAAAGAAAGATTATGCTTATAAGTTAGCAAAAGATTTAGGAATGCGAATTTTATTAGTAAAGGGTAGATGTAGTAAATGCAGTGGCAAAACAAGAGCTATTATCTATGCACTTAAAAAATACAACAACTACGATGCATATATAATATTAGATTCTGATGTATCAATAACTAAGAATTGGCTAAATAGTTTAATAAGTAATTTGAATTGCAGAGGTTATGGCGCTTCTACAACATTTCCAATATTTAAACCAATCAAAAATAATTTTTGGTCTTATGCAAAAGAGGTCTGGGGATTAGTTGGGATTAGTTTAGTTGAAAATGAAAAAACAAGATTTGGCTGGGGCGGGTCTCTTGCATTTAAAAGAGAGATAATAGACAAAAAACTTTTTTACTATCTTTCAAAATCAAAATATGCGCTATCTGACGATATAAGTATAACAAAAAGAGTAAAAGATAAGAATATGAAGATTGCTTATTCAAAAGATATAGCATATGTTTACACTAAAGAAAACTTCTCATCTTTTTTTGAATGGAGCAATAGACAGACTTTCTTTACTTTATTGGGTTCAAACAAGATGTTTTATTTTGGTATAGCTTATTATAGCGCTGAAATAATACTTATACTGCTAGGAGGTATTTTTATAATTTATAATCCCATATTTATCTTCTTTTATTCGCATTTAATAAAGAGTATAATTGTTGGTTATAAAAGAATCAAGAAAATTAATTTTAAGATTATAGTAGCTTTTATAATAATGCCATTTATCTATTTAATAAATCTAATTATAGCAAAAAATAAAAAAGAGATATTTTGGAGAGGCAGAAAATATGTTGTAGAATAATTAAAGATTTATTTAATCACTAATTAAAGTTTATTCTTTTTTAAATTTTACGTGGTCTTATGAAAGAGGAAAAAGGAATACACATAATTGTAGATCTTTATGGATGCAATGAAAAGAAAATAGATAATGTAAAATTTATGAATAGCCTAGTAAATAAAGCAATTAGCAAAAGCAATCTAGTATCTTATGGTACTCTATACCATAAATTTAATCCAAAAGGTTTTACTTCTATAACACTACTAGCTGCTAGTCATTTATCAATTCACACTTGGCCTGAATTAAAGTATGTAAGCCTAGATATATTTGCATGCGATGAAAGGGAAAAGGCAATTAAAGCAAGCAATATCATAATAGATGAGCTTAATCCAAATAAGATTAAAAAAAGAATTTTATATAGGGGTTTTATATATAAGCAAAGCGCTAAGCAATAAAAATTTTATTTTATAAAAAGATAGATATGGTTAGTATAGATGATTTTCTAAAATTAGACATAAGAGTTGCAAAGATAATAGAAATAGAAGAACATCCTAAATCCAAAAAACCGATGTATATAATAAAATTAGATGTAGGTGATTTAGGGATTAGAACAATTGTATCAGCAATAGCTAACCAATACAAAAAAGATGATCTACTTGGTAGAAAAATTATATATTTAGCTAATTTAGACCCAAAAGATATCGCACATGTAGAATCGCAAGGTATGTTATTAGCAGCTGAAGATGAAAGTGGAAATATATCTCTATTATGTTTAGATAAGGATATGAAAGAAGGCTCAAAAATTCATTAAATTAACTGTATTATAGATTTATGGTAATTTTATGAATGCCAAACTTGCAGAAATTGTTAAATATGCACATAATCCAATAAGTGAATATGATTTATTAGTAGAAAAATTAATTAAACAAGGTAAAGAAATAATAAAGTTAAATCAAGGGGATCCAGCAATATTTTTCAAAACACCAAAACATATAATAGAAGCGTATAAGAGAGCATTAGATGAAGGCCATACGAATTATTCATCAATTGAAGGAGTAAGTGAACTAAGAAATAAGATAAAGGAGCGATATCATAATTTATATAATCTAGATTTTGATGAAGAAAGGGTAATAATTACAAATGGAGTTAGTGAAGCCATAATGTTTCTAAATAATGCATATATAAACAAAAATGATAATGTTTTAATCTTGTCTCCTTTTTATCCAATTTATATACCTTTTGCAAAAATGAGAGGAGCAAGAATAATATTTGATAAATACGAAGAAATAAATGATGAATGGACAATAAATACAGAAAGAATAGAAAAAATAGCAAAAAATAAAAAAATAAAATACATGGTCTTAATAAATCCAAATAATCCAACAGGAGCTGTCTTAAGCGAAGATAAACTTGATGAAATCGCTAGAATAGCAAAAAAGAACAATATATTGCTAATAAGCGATGAAATCTATGATGAAATAGTTTACAATGGCGCAAAATTCCATAGTATAAGTGAATTTGTTGATGATCAACCATATATAATTTTTAATGGCTTTTCAAAAGATTACGATGCAACAGGCTTTAGATTAGGCTATGCAATCTTTCCAAATAAAGACTCTTTATCAAACAAATTATTAGATGCTTTTATAAAATTAGCATCTTTGAGAATATCATCTAATACACCCGCGCAGTATGCAATGGCTTATGCCCTAGACGATGAAAAAGAACATAAAAATGAAATATATAAAATGAGAAAAGAAATAGAAAAGAGAACAAACTTCTTAACAGAGGGTATAAATGGAATAAGAGGTATGCATGCAGTTAGACCAAGAGGGGCATTTTATATTTTTGCATCTATAGATAAAAAGGTATTTAAAGTTAAAGATGATAAAGATTTCGTATATAAGTTATTGATTAAAAAGAGCTTGTATTTAAGTCCTGGTTCAGGATTTGGTATGAAGGATTATGTTAGATTTGTAAGTCTTGCGCCACAAGAGATATTAGAAAAAGCAATTAATCTATTAAATGAATTTGAAAAGGGGGCATAGTCTAACGGTAGGACGTCACCCTTACAAGGTGGAGACCAGGGTTCGACTCCCTGTGCCCCCATTAAATATCTATAATGCTGACTTTCTCTTTTGCATCCGTTATTATAAATTTCTCACCTTGACTTATCCTTATACATCTTCCAACAAAAGATGAAGAGTATATACATTGGTCTAGATTCCTTTCTGGATATGCTTCTAGTACGAAACCTTTATCCAATCTTATTCTTAATCTAGCATCTCTCTTATTTCCGTTTATGCGTTCTTCTATATGATAAGGCAATATGTGCTCAAAAACAAAACTATTTATTCTTTTTACTCTCTTCTTTAAAAGCCTCTCTACATAGCTAAAGTAACCTGTTGATCCCATCGGAGTTGCAACTATAAATCCATCTCCAATTCCTTTTATATCTATAACATTTTTCTTATTTTTTATTTTTATTTTATATCTTAAAGCAAAATTCTCTCTTCCTCTTTGAAAATAGAAATCACCTACTGAATAAAAACTATTTTTGTTTACTATACATTTTATTAATGGCTCATTTACAATTTTATACTTACCTTTTACTATTTTATCTAATACTTTTGGCAAATCATTAATGCCATATCTTATTAATTTCGCTATGCTTTCTTCTGTTTTTATTGGCATTATTAATTTACTTCTAAAGTTTGCTGCTGCCCTTAAAAAGGTGCCATCACCACCTATAGCAAAAATTACATCTGGCTTGTTACCTTTAACTAAGCCATATTTGCTAAATATCTTTTCTATTCTATCTAAGCTACTTATAGGTTTTTCATAGTATAAATTGTAACTAAACAAGATAACACCTAAATCTAATAATATAAATTAAATTTCTGAAGTAATATAAAAATATTTTTATATATTACATTATTAAGAGTTTTTATGAAAAGAATTAAGCTTTTTTATCTTATGTTTCTTTTATTCGCTTTTATAAACTACGCCCAAACAGGTATTAGCGTAATAAGCATAAGCAAATCAAATATAACAATAAATCAAGGTTCAAGTGCAACAATAGGTTATTTTGTTTCATTAAGCAGCGGAAAACCGTGGACTACTTATATAAAGGCATTAAATACAACTAAATTAAATGAGAATGGTATAAACATATTTATTAATCCAATTTCTGGAATACCACCATTCAATGGTACTATATTAATAGAAACAAACAATTCTACAACAACAGGTAATTACAAAATAGAATTAGAGGCTAATGGTAATGATCCATCATCAAATATAGCAACAATTAATGTAACAATAAGTAAATCAAAAACTACAATAAACAGCTCAAAATATCTCTATTTATTAAAAGAAACTAATAAATTTATAAATGGAACAGAAGGTGGCTCTCTAAATATAAGTTTCGATAATATAAATATAGAGCTTATAATACCAAATAATACATATGTTAGAAATGTTTCAAGCAGCTATGAAAATGGTTTTTTGATATTCAACAATAGAACATTAAAGCAATATAATTTGAGCATTGAAATATTGAAATCTAATACAAATATAAGTAATAATGCACTTTTCTTCATAGGAATTGCAATAAATGGAAATATAACAAAAAATTACTTTTTTGAGAATTCAAATAATAATATTGTAAACATACCATTGATCATAAATAAAAAGGGAATTGCCTTATACAAGTGGATCGGAAACTTATACAAAAATGGGTTATATACAGGAAATATTGGCAATGAGATGAATATATATCTAACTAAAAACAATTCAAGTATAGAAACATATATAAATGGCTCAATGCTTCTTTTATTAACTCAAGAAGGCTTAATAAAAAGTAGCGTTCCTACTACAACAGTAGTTATATCACAAAATAATCAATCTATTTCTATAAATAATATTAATAGCAGAGAATATCTATTATATATAATAGTAGGAATTGTATTTATCATTATTATAATAGCTTATAAAATATTTAAAAAATAGAAAAAAAGGATTAGTTTTTATTATTCTTCTTTTTTTCCAAGAGGTGTTGGCCTGCTAATACAGCAACTATAGTTGAAAAAGCTAAAAATGCAGGTAAGAAATGTGGCTCTAAAGCAAATACAGCAAAAGAAACAAAAGCACTTGCAATTTTAACAGCATATCTAAAAACAACATCTCTAAAATTTGCATTTGTAATATTATTTTGTGAACTATTGCTATTGTATCTTTTGCTATCTTTTTCAATAGTTGAAGAAATTATTTTATCAATTTGAGTTACTCCATTGTCTTTATTTTTATTAAATTCTTCCTCTCTCTTTAAGCTAATTAACTCCTTTCGCATTTCATTTGTATTAATTTTTTCAGTCGATGAAGCAGGCATACAAGATAGTATTTATTTTTTAATATTTATAAATACCTATGAATAAACTTACTTCTATTAATTTGGTTAAATAAGATATCTATTATCGATTCTATACATTTATATAAAGAATTTTCATTTATTTTTATATATTTTATTTTCATTTATTTAAAAAGGCGACTAGTTTGCTCATTAACAAGTTAAGCTTAGATGAGTATATCTCAGGTTATAAAAATTTTGTTTCACATGCACACACAGACCATATAAAAGGTATTAAGAAATACGCAAAAATTATTGCAAGCAAAGAGACTGTAGAATTGATAAATACAAGATTTAAAAAGAATGTAGTAGAAGAAGAAAATAAATATAATATAGAGATGTTGGATGCAGGCCATATACTAGGTTCAAAGCAGCTACTTATTAAACTAGATGGCTTTGATTTATTATATAGCGGTGATTACCAAATGGAAAAGAATATTACATGCAAAGAAATTGAAATAAAAAATGCAGATATCTTGCTCATTGATTCTACTTATCCATATAGAGATATTATCTTTGATGAAAAGAATATTATTATAGACAAAATACAAAGATTTGTAAAGGAATATACAAAAAAAGGTATAGTTTTGTTTGGTACTTATAGTTTAGGAAAGGCGCAAGAAATAATAAAGATAGTAAATGAGATTGGTATAAAGCCCATAGTTGATAAAAAGATTCATGAAATAAATCAAGTCTATATTAAAAACAATGTTTCTTTAGATTATGCTTCTTATTTTAAAGATAGTAGTGAGATAGGTGAGATAGTAAGAGATAATTTTGTAGGTATAGTTAGTATAAACAAATTATATGATATGGCAAACAAAATAAGTTTTGCATATGGCAAAAAAGTATATACAGCAGTAGCTACTGGATTTGCTAAACTTTTTAAGTTTAATACGACAATGCAGTTTGATTTAAGTGATCATGCAGATTTTAAGCAAGCAATAGAATACATAAATGCAGTAAATCCAAAGAAGATATATACTTATGGTAATAATGCAAGTATCTTTGCAGAAGAATTAAATAGTATAGGTATTAGAGCCGAGCCTATTGAAGAATTATATAATTATAATAAAATAAGCTCTATCTGATTGGTTCATAGCTTTCATGTGGCTTCTTTGTTATGCTGTATCTAATCATGTTGCTTATATGAAAGTAAGCAAACTTTGCTATACCCCATTCCTTTACTCTTCTAGTACTAGTAGCAACAACTGCACTCTTTAAATATAGCACCTTACCAAGCCTGCCTATTCTAATTGCTAAGTCAAAATCTTCATAAGTTTTATATTTTGTATTAAAGCCACCTGCTTTAAAATATATATCTCTCCTTACTACAAAGTTAGAGCCTATAAGTGATGGTTTGTTTAAAAACAGAGACAATCTTATAAAATAATTAGATACAATCTTAAATCCAAACTTCATAAGTATATTTGACTTCTCTAACGGCACTAATGGTCCCGTAGCAGCAATATAATTATTATCTTTAAGTGCATTATAATAATTTAAAAGCAAATTTTTTCCTAGTTTTACATCTGCATCTGTAAAATATAGAAATTTACCTTTTGCATGTAAAGCACCTATATGTCTTGCTAATCCAACTCCTTTCTTTTTATCAATTATCACTTTACATCCAAAAGATTTCGCTATATCTACTGTATTATCATTACTATATGAATCCACAATTATTACTTCATAATTCTTAAAACTCTGCTCTTTAATGCTTTTTAAAGCTCTTCCTATATATTTCTCTTCGTTGTATGTAGGTATAATAATACTAAAGTATGGCTGCATTATTTAAAATTTACAAAGTAATTTATTAATGGTTAACTATGAAGCTTATAATATATACAGATGGCGCCTCTAGAGGCAATCCTGGAATAAGTGCATCTGGCTTTAACATATATGATGAGAACTATACGCAAATAGGCAAAGGCATATTCTATAATGGCAAAAATACAAATAATTTTGCAGAATATAGAGCATTAATAGAGGCAATAAAATACGTAATAAAGAACTATGGCATAGGTCATTATCTACTTATCTACTCAGATAGTGAATTATTAGTAAATCAGATAAAAGGAAGATACAAAGTAAAAGATAAAAAGATAAAAGAGCTGCATAGTGAATTACTATCTTTACTAAAGAATTTCGTATATGAAATAAAGCATTTAAAAAGAGAAGATCCATTTATAAGTAAGGTAGATAAGGAACTAAACAAATTTTTAGATAAAAAGGAAAAGGAATTGAAAGGTTTATTAAGCTAAGATGCTAAATCTAATTATGGATGAAAACAATAAGTTAAGAGAAGAAGCTATAAAAAAAGTAATAGATAAGATAAGGGATAGATTTTCAATAGGGGATTATGAAATTATAGAAGAATTAAGAACATATAATACATTAGAAAAGGTAATAAATCAATTATATGAGAGATTAGCAGATTGGATAAGCATATATAAAAAAGTTGAATCAAAAAATCAGATAGCTTTTGTTAAGAGAGTAATAGAAGAGCTTAATAGTGATAGCGACTTTATATTAAAACCTAGCAATGAAGAAAAGGAAAATATTATAGAAGTAGGAAATGAGATATTAAGATTAAATGAATTAAGAGAACAATTAGAGAATAAGATTATAGAGAATGTAAAGAAGTTAATGCCAAATACTTCTTATATAATTGACCCAATAGTTGCTGCTTCGCTACTAGAGAGAGCAGGCTCATTTGAAAAACTAGCGAATCTACCTGCTAGCACAATACAATTACTTGGTGCTGAGAAAGCCTTATTTAAACATATAAAATTCAAAACAAAATCACCAAAACATGGTGTTTTATTCAAAGAAAAAGAAATCTCTACAGCTAGTAAAAAAGAGAGAGGTAGATTAGCAAGAATGTTTGCAAATAAGATAAGTATAGCATTACGTGCTGATTTCTATACAAAAAGATTTATAGGGGATAAATTAAAGAAGGATCTTGAAGAAAGAATTAAAAAATGAGTTACAAAAAGGTCAAATAATATTAATAAAGCTTTAAAATCTTAATTAAAAATAAAAGATATTGTTTTAAGGTGAATTTATGGAAAAAGAAGATATAACTGCACCTTATCATAGAAATATTGAAGAAATAGAAAAAATGCCTATTTTAGATAGAACTATGACTGTTTGCCCAGAATGTAAACTAGTAATAGAAGGAATTATATACAAAGATGGCGAAAATGTAATGATAAGAAAACATTGCCCAGAACATGGTTGGTTTATAGAAAAATACTGGGAAGATTATGATATGTATATGAAGATGAGGAGTTTGAACTATTTCGGTAGGGGAATAGACAACCCAAACTATGCTGTAACTGGTGAAAACTGTCCTTTTGATTGTGGTCTATGTGATAGACATAAATCACATACAGGATTAGCAAATGTTGTAGTAACAAATAGATGTCATTTATCATGTTGGTATTGCTTCTTCTATGCAAAAGAAGGAGAACCTGTTTATGAGCCAACTCTAACTGAGCTTAAGCACATATTTAAAAATCTTAGAAGTCAAAAGCCAATACCACCTAATGCTATACAGATAACTGGCGGTGAACCATTATTAAGGCCAGATATAGAAGATATTATATATGCAGCTAAGGAAGCAGGTTTTGATCAAATTCAATTAAATACAACAGGAATAGTATTATCACAAAAACCAGGGCTTGCAATTAGATTAAGACATGCTGGAACAAGCACCTTGTATATGAGTTTTGATGGTGTAAGCAAAAGAGCAAATCCAAAAAACCATTGGGAAATACCAATAATATTAAATGAAGCAAGAAAGGCAAATCTTGGTATAGTATTAGTGCCTACAGTAATAAGGGGTATTAATGATCAAGAATTAGGTCAAATAATTAACTTTGCATTAAATAATATTGATATAGTAAGAGCTGTCAACTTTCAGCCAGTATCTCTCGTTGGTAGAATGCCAGATAGATTAAGAGAAAAACAGAGGATAACAATACCTGGTGCAATAAAGCTAATAGAAGAACAAACACATGGAGTAATAGCAAAAGAAGATTGGTTTTCTGTACCTTATGCTGGTGGTATTAATAAATTTATAGAGGCATTAAGTGGCGAATTCAAATATGATTTATCTATACATTTTGCTTGCGGAGCAGGTACTTATATATTCCTAGATAGTGATGGCAAGGTAATCCCAATTACAAGATTTGTAGATGTTGAAGGCTTATTAGATAGTTTACAAAAAGCAGTAAACGAAATGGAGGGCAAAAACAAGATAGAAAGAAAGATTATAGCATTAAGAACCTTAATGGGAATAAAGAAGTTTATAGATAAGAATAAGCAACCAAAATCAGTAAACTTCACAAAATTGCTTCTTTCTATATTTATAAAAAGAGATTTTGCAAGCATGGCAGCACTGCAAATGAAGACATTATTCCTTGGCATGATGCACTTCCAAGATGAATATACATATGATATACATAGAGTAGAAAAATGTGATATACATTATGCAATGCCAGATGGTAAGGTATTGCCTTTCTGTACATTCAATGTATTCCCAGAAGTATATAGAGATAAGATACAAAGAGCATATAGTATACCATCAAAAGAGTGGGAAGCAAAACATCCAGGTTGGACTTATGCAAGCGATAAATATCATAGAGATGTAAAAAGCTTAGAATCAAATGAGCTATATAAGAAGACATACCTTGAGATGAAGGATTATTTAGGAGTGATGAATAAGGTACAAATGCCACAGACTATAATTGAAAAAGAGGTAGAAAAATGAACAAAGAAGATATAAATACTAATGGTTTTCTAAATGATCTAAATAATAATGAAGACTTTAATGAAATAATAGAGATAGATGGAAATCAATATAGAGTACCATATAGAAAAGTAAAAGAAATTACTATAAACGTTGATAAAAAGGACTTAATAGATATGCCACATTCTACCAGATTACAATATAGGCTCTTGTTAAATGATGCAATACTCAGAGCTAGAGTTGAATTCATAAAAGGAAAAATAACAATAGTATATAATCCAACAGACGCTGTAAATAGAAAACCAAAGATAAGTAGAGATGAAATAATAAAGATTCTAAATGAAAACGGAGTCAAGGTGGAGAAAGACAAGATAGAAGAAAGGGATTTAGATTATGTAGAAGAGATATATAAAAAGCAATTTGAACCACAACAGATTAGAGAAAGTGTGCCATATGGTTATACAAAAGAGGAATGGAAGAAATATAAAGATGCTTTTTGGTCTAAGGTTGATAAAAACAACAAAAGCAAATTAGAGAGCTTTAAAGAATGGCAAAAATATTATGAGAGCCAACATCCAGACATATTTGGTACAATAAAAGAAAAAATAAAATTGAAAAAAGGCTCTAATGGAAAAGGCTTCTGGTTCCATGGTATATAAAATATATTTAAATTGCTTTTCTTATTAATTTTTAATATGAAGCTATATCTTTTATTGTTATTGTTTTTGTTTTCTATAGATATGTTATATGCATATTTTAAGATAGGCTATACTAACATAACCATAATTCTAAATAATTCAACTAATGGAAAGGTAATAGAGAATTACTATATAGATATGAACTCTAATTCAATAAAATTATTTAACGAATATAGAGTATCTTTAAATGCATCAATCTCACAATGGAATAAAGCATTATATGCAAACATGAGCGAATATATCTTTAATCCAAATGGATCAATATCTAATTTCTCTTTAATACCCTCATTAGCTATACCTACGCTAAATGGTGGTGAAGCAACAATAACAATAACTTACATAGCAAAAAATATAGTAAATAGCAGCATAGTAGCACCAAGAGAGTTTGAATATAAACTATATAGTAATATATTTAATTTTCCGTTAACTGCCAGCGGCATAGCTTTGCCTTCTAATACAAAACTCAATATTATAATACCAAAAGGGGCACATATACTAAGTATTTATCCATTGCCAGATTACCCCACATCTTTAATGAATATAAGTAATCAAACTATATTTTCTTGGTATGAAAGTGAACCATTATCAAATTTTAAATTTGAATATATAATAAACGAGACATATCAACAAGAGATAATAAATTTCTTTTCTAATTTTATAAACAATTATCTAAATATAATAATTATTATAATAGCAATATTGCTCATAATAGCAATAATTAAAATAGTGAAATAAATGCCAAGTAAATTACATGCTTATCTTCTTGCATTTGGAGTTGCTTTAGCATACGGATTTTGGTATATATTATTTTCAATTATAGCAAGCTATCAGGTGGGTATATTTGCTCCAATATTCCCATTAATAGTAATTGAAACAATATCTACTTTATTGAATTTTACTATTGCGAGGCATGAATTACTAATAAATGATAAAATTGCAATTCTATACTTATTAATAAGTGGTCTTTTGTATGCTGGCGGTAACTATATGCTTTACTTAGTAATGAATTCTAATGGCGTTTCGTTTGCAAGTTCATTTGCATCAGCAGAGATTGTTGTATTTACCTTAGCCTTATTGTTAACAGAGAGAAATAATCAAAAATTAAAGAATATTTTATTAGGTTCTATATTGATTACATTGGGTTTAATATATGAATCGCTATCACTAAGTACAATATCTGTAGATTTGGCTATTAAGCTTATAGAATATGGTCTTCCAACAGCTATCTTCTATGGTTCTGGTACTTTTGTATATTTCCTCTCAACAAATAAGGTAAAGAATAAGTTTACAATAAACTTTTATATACAAGCTAGCGAAGTAGCTATTTTCTTGATACTAATTTCATTAGTAAAAGTAAATATCAGTATGCAGATAAGTAGTTATTATTTATTGTGGCTAATTGCTGGAGGCTTCACTCTGTTTATAGCATTTTATCTCAACACTACAATGATGAAGGTATTGCAATCATTTAATAACAAAACAGTTGTAGCAACAGGTTATATAATAAGTGATCTTATGCTATTGCCTATACTAATCTATACATTAATAACGAATCCATCATTATGGCTCTCATATACACCAGGAATAATACTCATTATATTTGGTATGTCCTTTTTGGAATGGAAATAATATTTAAAGATTCTCTTCCAATCTATTATTGTGAGAGTATATAAAATAAATGGAAAATATGCAATATATATACCACAAAATGTAGTAGAAAAGCTTAAAATTAATGAAGGAGACGAAGTAGAATTTTTACCAATAAACAACAATAATAATGCATTCTTATTTACAACAATGAAAAAAATAACAAATGAATTCCTTAAAGGTAATGATTCAAAGAATGAAGAAATAGAGTTATTAAAAAAGCTGAATGAGATAAAATTCAAAGATAGAATAGTAAATACAACAAATAATATGCTAAATGAAAACGAAAAAAAGCTATTAAATTCTTTAATAAAAAAGGGTTATGTCAAAATATTTGAAGATAGCGATGGAATAAAGAGGTATAGTATAGATAATAAAATATTTGAGAGATACTTAAGCAAAAAGAATGATCAAAAACAAAGTGCTACTTTTAATGAACAAAAACAACAAAAAAATGAGGAAAACCCCCTTATAAAAACGCTTGATGAAAAAGGCTATTTAGTACTAGCTACAGAAGAAGAAGCTGGAGCTATATCTAAATTATTAGAAGAGGATATAAAAATGGGGTTAGTTACTGGAACAAGAGGCTTTAATAAAAAATACTATATAGCAAAAAGGTCTTTTCTCGATGATTATATTCCTAAAGTTATGAATATATTAAGAGAAAGGGGAGTAGCAAGTATTAAAGAAATAAGTAATGAGATTAATCTAGATGAAGATGGTACAAGAACATTATTATATATAATGGCAATTAATGGCGATATAATAGAAAAGAAAAGGGATTTCTTTGCAATTGCATAATCTATAAGCGTAGTAATATTCCATCTATAATTAAGATTGCTAATACTACTATAAAAGATACAACTAAAAATGCCTTAAAAGAGATAGATGGGCCTTTTTCTGGGGCATCATAAAAACTCAATACACCTGCTTGTTGTTGTGGTGTTTGTAATACTGGCATAATATTATTTTGGTTATTAAGTTTTTAAACCTTTATTTTCCAAATGTAGGTCTTTTAGATAGTAATCTAGGTAATGTTAGTTTTTCTTTTGGTTTTCCAATAGTTTTTTCATTTATCGTTTTTATTAGTGTTTTAATATCCATCTTTTCTTGTTTTCTCTCTTCCCTAATTCTAACGCTTAATATATCATTATTAAGTTCTGCATCACCTATAACACAGATATAAGGAACCCATTCTTCTTCAGCCCTTCTAATCTTCTTATCTAATGTAGACGGTATATCATCTATATCAACTCTTATCTCATATGATTCTAATAAGTTTGCTATTTCTTCTGCTCTTTTTATATGCTTATCACTTATTGGTAATAGTCTTACTTGTGTTGGAGCAAGCCATAATGGTAATGAAGGAACTTTTCCATTCTTTTCATTTATTGCTGCTAATTCCAATAATGCATAAATATCTCTTTCTATAGCACCGCTAGGAGAGCAATGTAATATTATTGGGTATTGCTCTTTTCCATCTTTATCTATATAGACCATTTCATATCTTTTGCCATTCTCATGATCCATCTGGACTGTAGATAAAGAAGTTGCCTTTCCTAAATAATCGATAACATTAAATTCAAATTTTGGATCAAAATAAGCATATCTATAATTCCACATTTCTATCAAAGCAGGTTTTTTCAAATGCTCTTTTACTATAGATTCAATAAAATCTTTATTGTTTTTATAAAATTCTTCTGTAAATCTAATGGCAGCTTCATAATCATTATAGTCAATGCCAATATCCTCTAATACTTTTTTTGAAAATTCAAATTGTTTAATAAACTCATCTTTTGCCATATTTAGATCCATGCACATAGTATGCATATCTGGCATTGTAAATGCCCTTAATCTCTTTAAACCTACTACTTCACCACTTTGCTCTCTTCTAAAGCTATATCTAGTAAGTTCATAGAATCTAAATGGCAATTGCTTATATGAAATTACAGAATCATGCATCAATAAAAATTGGCCAAAATCAGCCGAGAATCTTAGGAAATATTCTTTCTCATCAGATTTTACAACATAATGCCTTGATGGAAATCTATGTAAATAGTCATGTAAAGCAGGATGAGAATAATTATACATTATTGGGGTTTCTACCTCTATAGCACCATAATCTATAACAGATCTTGTAACATATTGCTCTAAAAGCTTCTTTATTAATCTTCCATTTGGATAAAATCTTAGATTTCCTACATCAGATCCAGGTTCATAATCTGCTATTCCTAATTTTTTCATTAGTGCTATATGTGGTGGTGCAACTTGATATGCTCTAACTTTCGCCATTTCATAATCCGCAAACTTCTTTAAATTTTCATGGTTTGTAAAATCGTATTTATCAACTGGTATTAGCTCACCATTTGTTTCCATTATGTACCATGTTGATTTTACTTTTGACTCTTCTTTTAGTGCATTAGATTCTTCTTCTACATTCTTTTGTGTATATCTTCTAGAAAGCTCTGCAAGTGGATGGCCTTTTAATTTAAGATCAAACCTTTTATTCCAGCCAAAAGGCGCTTTTATTACATCTATGCCCTCTTTAGAAGCAATATCAGCCATTTTATTTATTAGCTCCATTGCTAGATTAGGATTGGCAAGATTATCGCTTAAATGAGCAAAAGGATATATAACTAATTTATCTCTATGCTCTTTTTTAATAAATTCTATAACATCGCTCATAGCTTTATTTGCCACTTTTTCATCATCACCTTTTTCAATAGCAATTAATAAGACAATTGCATTATTTGTTTCTATACGCTTTTTTTCAGCTTTTTCATATACGTCTGCTTCAGGACTTATCGGTTCAAATGCAAAATATTCTGTATCTAATTGTAGTATTTGCATAAAATCACACTATCTTTATTTTATTAAAAACTTTAAAAAGTTTAATGTTTAATCTTAATTAGGTGGTGGTGTGAAAATAGCTATAATAGGTACTGGGAATGTAGCTAAAAATTTGGGAAAAGCACTTAGCAAAAAACATGAAGTAATATTTGGTTCAAGAAATCCAGAAATGGCAAAAGTAGATATTAATGCAAAAGTAACTAATATAGAAGATGCAGCTGCACAAGGAGATATAATAATATTAGCTATACCTTATAAGGCATCTGATGAAATATTGCAAAAAATAAAAGACAAAGCTAGAAATAAAGTTGTTATAGATGTAATGAATGCACTAGATGAAAATTTTGAATGGGCAAAAGGATTTAATGAATCAGTAGCAGAAGAAGTTGCCAAAAAATTAGAAAACACTAAAGTAGTAAAGGCTTTCAATACAGTTTTTGCTGAAAATATGTCAAAAGGCAAGATTGGAAGAGAAAAATTGACATTGTTAGTAGCTGGTGATGATGAAGAAGCAAAGAGAGTAGTTATGGATCTAGGTAAAGAAATTGGATTTATTCCAGTAGATGTTGGCAATTTAAAAATGGCTAGATATCTAGAGCCAATGGCATTATTACTAATAAATCTAGGCTATAATAAAAAGCTTGGCACTGCTATAGGTATAAAGATTGCTGGAATAAAAGATGAGAAAAATGCAATATGAAATAATAGGACATAATATGCAAGCATTGAAAATAACATTAAATAGTGGTGAAAAGATCTATAGTGATTCTGGAAAGCTAGTAAGTAAGTCAGCAAATATAAAAATGACCCCGAGATTAGCAGGTGGTATAATAAGTGCTATAGAAAGAAAGGTAACTGGTGCATCTGCATTATTAACAGAATATGAAGCAATGAGCGATAATGCTACTGTTTCTATTTCAGGTATATTTCCAGGAAAAATTTATACAATAAACTTAGATGAAGGACAAGAATTTGTTGCTGAGCATTATGCATTTTTAGCAGCAACAGATAAAGTTAAATTTAGCCTACAAACAGTAGGTCTTGGAACTGCATTATTTGGTGGAGCAGGTTTAGTTTTACAAAAATTTATAGGACCTGGCAGTGTATTCATACATGTAGTAGGTGATGTAATAGAATATAATATAGATGAAGCAAATCCATTAGAGATAGATCCAGGGCACATAGCAGGATTCGATGCAAACCTAAATTATAAAATAACATTTGTAGATAATATAAGAACTGCAATGTTTGGGGGCATAGGCTTATTTCTAGCAAAGTTTGAAGGTAATGGCAAAGTAGTAGCACATTCTGTATCAAGATTCAAGCTAGCAACTGAGCTATACTTACAAGGAGAAGCAAATGCACCAAAGAAGAATTAATTTGATTTATTCCTTTCTAACTTATTTTTTATATGCTTTCTCATATAAAAATCGCTTTTTTCTATCTCTTCCAAATGTTCATTTATGATCTTAATATTCTTTCTTATTGTTGGCTCAACTATATAACGTAATGCATTCATCCTTCTCTTTACCTTGTCTAATTCTAATGCAAGCTCTCTAACAGAATATTCATTTTCTGCATATTTTAATGTAATATTAAACATATTATAATAACTATTATATATGTCATCTAATGAAAGGCTTTCAAATAATAGATTTTTGTATTTACTTATTATCTCGCTTTTTATATTAGGCAAAGATACGCCCATTAATTTCTCTATGCTATAATCTACATTGACATTGCTATTTATTATATAAGCAAGTTGTATTAATCTAAAAGAGCTTAAAAATGCAGATGCATTAAAATATGCTTCATAAAGTCTATCTATTGATTTATTCTCTTCTTCTCTTTCTTTCTTAAGTTTATCTAAATACTTAAAAAATCGATCTAAAAGAACCTTTCTTTTCATATCTAATATATTAGAACTTTTAATAACATTATTTAGCCTATTTTTCATTAATATAAGATTCATCCTTGTTGGCTCTATCATGATTTTTTCACCTTATAATACTTATCTATGAATTCCTGCTTTACTCTTGTAAGCTCCGATTCTGGTAGTAATGATAGCAATTCCCAACCTATATCTAATGTTTTCTCTATATCTCTTCTCTCATCTCTTCCTTGATTAATGAACTTCTTTTCAAATTGTTCACCAAAATCAAGATAAAGTTTTTCTATATCAGATAATGAATCCTTACCTATTATACTGCTAAGCATCCTTGCATTTAACGATAATGAATAAGCACTATAAAGTTGGTCAGCAACTTGTCTATGATCTGCTCTTGTTTTGCCATTTCCTATACCATTGTTCATTAATCTAGACAATGACCCAATAGGAGTTATTGGAGGATATATGCCTTTATTAAATAATTCTCTACTTAGCAGTATTTGGCCTTCAGTTATATAACCAGTTAGATCTGGGATTGGGTGTGTTATATCATCCCCTGGCAATGTTACAACATTCAATTGGGTTATATCCCCTTTCTTATTCTTTATCTTACCTGCTCTTTCAAATAATGAAGCTAAATCAGTATACATATAACCAGGATAACCACGACGACCGGGAACCTCCTCTCTTGCACTTGACAATTCTCTAAGTGCCTCACCATAATTTGTCATATCATCTAATATAACTAATACATGCATATCTTCTTTATATGCAAAGTATTCTGCTGTAGTCAAAGCAAGCCTTGGAGTTACTATTCTTTCTATACTTGGATCACTAGCAAAGTTTACAAAAGAGATTAACTTGCTTGATGCATTTGTTTTATTAAATTCTTTCATGAAATACAGATAGGTATCGTATGTTATTCCTATTCCTGCAAATATAATAAGAAAATCTGCTTCTTTGCCAGGTATACTTGCTTGTCTTATTATCTGAGCAACAATCTCATTGTGTGGTAATCCTGAACCTGAAAATAATGGCAGTTTTTGCCCCATAACTAATGTATTCAATCCATCTATAGCCGATATACCAGTTTCTATAAAATCATTAGGCAAGTCTCTAGCATATGGATTTATGGGAAGACCATTTATATCTAATCTTTCTTCTTCTTTTATTGGAAGATCAACATCTATAGGTTCACCTTTGCCATTAAATACTCTTCCAATCATATCCTTTCCTACGCTAAACTTAAAGGTATCACCAGTAAAAACTACACCTATATTTTCTCTACCAAAACCAAGGCTAGGTCCAAAAATTTCTACTACAGAATACTTCTCACTTACTTCTATAACCTGACCAATAACTTCTCTGCCATCATCTAGTCTAATCTTTACTAGCTCATTATAGCTTGCATTAGCTCCTTCTATAACTAACAAAGAGCCTTCTATAGAAGCTATGCCACGATATTCTGGTTTTATCATGATAAAACACCCAATTTAGAGATTTCATCATCTATTCTCTTTATCAATATTTCTTTATTTTTTTCAAATTCATCATTGCTTAGATCTTTCATCCTCATTACATCTTTAACTATCTGCAAAGACATTATATCTTTTGTTTTTGCATGCAATAATGCTTCTTTACTTTTTTCATATAAATGAATAATAATTTTAAGCATATAATACTGCCTATTTATGTTTGTATAGCTATCTATAGGATCAAAGGCATTTTGCCTTAAGAAGCCTTCTCTTATAATCTTTCCTATCTCTAATATGAGCTTTTCTTCTTCAGGAAGAGATTCTGTTCCAACAATTTGAGCAATAGATTTAATATCATCTTCCATCTGTAACAAATTCAATGCAATATTTCTATTTTCAATAAAATCTTTTGCTATGGTGCTATAATAATCCTCTAGATTTTCAAAATATAAAGAATAACTCTTTAGCCAATTTATTGCAGGGAAATGTCTTGTATTAGCAAGCTGTGCATCTAGTGCCCAAAAAACCTTTACTATATTTAATGTTGATTGTGATACAGGCTCTGATATATCACCTCCTGGTGGAGAAACTGCACCAATAATAGAAAGGCTTCCTTTCTTTCCTGAAAGAGCCAATATATCACCGCTTCTTTCATAAAATTCTGCTATCCTTGAAGCTAAATAAGCAGGATATCCTTCTTCACCAGGCATTTCTTCTAGTCTTGATGACATCTCTCTTAATGCCTCTGCCCAACGAGAAGTAGAATCGGCCATTAAAGCTACTGAATAGCCCATATCTCTAAAATACTCACCTATAGTGACACCAACATATACACTAGATTCTCTTGCAGCTATTGGCATATTACTTGTATTTGCTATGAGTATTGTTCTTTCCATAAGAGGCTTATTTGTTAATGGATCTACTAACTCAGGAAATTCTGTAAGAACTTCTGTCATCTCATTTCCTCTTTCACCACAACCAACATAAACTATAACGTTTGCATCAGCAAATTTTGCTATTTGATGAAGAGTAACTGTTTTACCTGAGCCAAAAGGGCCTGGAATCGCAGCTGTTCCACCTTTTGCAATAGGGAAAAACGTATCTATTACTCTTTGGCCTGTTGTTAACAATTCCTTTGGTTCGTATTTCTTAGCAAATGGAGCTGCAACTCTTACTGGCCTTATTTGATAAAGAAATATCTCTTTTTTATCTATATAACCTATAGGTTCATCTAGCTTATAAGTACCTTCATTTACTTCTATATTGCCGCTTAATCCTTTAGGAACTAATATATAGTGTTTTAATAATGATGTTTCTTCTACATATCCAATTATTGCGCCTTCGCTAACTTTTTTATCTTTTATGGTAGGTATAAACTTCCATTTTTTACTTCTATCTAATGAATTTAAGGTAATTCCTCTACTTATAAATATACCGCTATTGCTATATATCTTATCTAATGGCCTTTCTAAACCATCAAATATAGAACCAACTAAACCAGGACCTAGTTCAACGCTAAGTGGAAAGCCTGTATTTATAATCTTATCCCCTGGCTTAATACCAGAGGTATCTTCATATACCTGTATTAATGCATGATCACCTCTTATCTTTATGATTTCGCCAATTAGGTTATAATCGCTAATCTTAACAACATCATATAGCTTACTTCCTTGCATTTCTTTTGCTTCTATAAGAGGACCAGAAACCCTATAAACTAAACCCATTTATACCAACCCCATAATATCAATGCCTAAAGCCTTCAATACTATTTCTCTTAACATATAATCTGTTTTACCTTCCTTATAAAGTGGTATTACTATAAATAGTGGTGTATTAGATATGGCAATAGTCCTTTTCATTGAATCATCTAGCTTATTGTATAGATCGCTTGTTAACATTACTATTCCTCTTTCTTTCTCATTAATTAAATTCATTATTTTATCTTTAAGTTCATCAACATTATTTACAAGCTCAGCATCCTTAATACCAAATAACTTAGATGATATTGCTATAGGTTCATTTGCAAGAACAAAAATCTTAGACATTATACCACCTAGAAAAATCTAAGTTAAAACCATGTTCTTTGCTTCTTATTATAAGTCTTAATAGGCGAGTTTCAAAATATTTGAGATAATAAATAGATATTATAGAGCCTAAAGTTAATACTTCGCTGCTAAATTGCTTTGTTATATCTTTTAATTTTTTATCCATTTCAAGATCAAAATATGTAAGCCAGCCACTAGATAAATAAGCATTATAAGCATCAGCTAGGCCTAATTCTTCTGCAAGCTCCTCAAGAGATCCAGATCTATAAATTTGTATTAACTTATCTTTGCTTATATTGCCTTTAAAAATAGAATCTACATTTATTTCTATGTTTGAAATTTTTGATTTTATCAATAATATTGCATTGTTTCTATCTATCTCATTATATAACAGTTTTCTTAGTCTAATATCAGTTATTTTCATTGCATTATAATATAGCGCTCTTACATATGCAATATTAATATTAAACAAATCACTTATATCATCATCAGAAATAGAAAAAGGTAATATCCTAAATGAATTTATTACCTCTGCTGTTGGTGTTTCAAATATACTTTTTGCTACATGCTCATTAAAATTATTCAAAAAGATTAACTTGTCTTTTATTTCTTCAAATTCTATATTACTAGCATGAGCTTCTAATAATAACTTTAAGTTTTCCATAACATTTCTTGAAAGAATTAATTGCAACAATTTTTTATCTGAATAAGGGAGTGGTGTCAAAAGAAGTTTCTCTATGACTTTTGAAAATGAATGTGTAATTGCATAATCTAGCATTAGCATAATTGGTTTGTTACTATAAATCACTAAACCTTCTCTATAGATAGTATTAGATAAGATAGATACGACATCTTGCAACGGTGCTTTATCTACTTCATACAATATACTTTTGTCTAGAATATTGTCTTTTATACAGCGGCTTTTAACAAAACCATATGCATATTTGCTTGCATTCATAATGACATGGCCTCTAATAACTTAACCCTTATTAGGTTTTCATTTTCTTTTAATATTTTCTCTGGTGTAAGATCTATAACTACTTTATTATCTTTGCTCTTTACTGCATAGGTATTGCTCTTTTCTATTTTATAATCTAGATCTAATTTCTTTTTTGATAATATAATTATATCTTCATCACTATAGCCCAGACTTTTCATCTCTTTTATTGCCTTATCGATAAATAACCCTATGTTGCTCTCAATAGCTTTTATCAAGCTTTCTCTTATCTCAGTGACTGCTTTATCAAGCAACTCTTTTTTCTTGCTAAGTAAAAGCCCTTTTCTTTTCGCTTCAATTTCTTTTTCTAATTCCTCCTTCAATGCATTTGTTTCATTATATATACGGCTCTCATATTCTTCATTAATTTTTTTGACTTCATTCTTTGTATCGCTTTTTATGTTTTCTACAGCAATTCTTGCATTTTCAATTATTTCATTTGCTTTCTTTTCTGCATCGTTTTTTATTTGATTTATTATTTCTTGAAGGCTCATATTATACCAGTAGCTAGCATTATCAATATTGCTATTACAAATCCGAATATTACTAATGTCTCTGGTAATACTAGAAAAAGAAGTGCAATTCCTAACTGATTTGGCTTTTCTGATATTAATCCAAGACCTGCTGCGCCAATGCTACTCTGAGCTATACCTGTACCAACTGCACCTCCTGCTATTGCTATTCCAGCACCAATAGCTGATAAAGCTATACCTATATCCATAATTTTCACCTTATTTAATATAACGCTTTATAATTTTAAATGGTTGGAAATTTTTACCATTACCTTCTATAAATTTGGTAAAGAACTCTACTACATTTAATCTTAATGTCTGAACAGTTGCTTCTAAAACTGATAATGATAAATTAAGCATATGAAGAACTAAAAATATTAATAGGTAGAAAATAAATACTACAATATTATATGAGGGATTTGGAGTAAATGCCCTATCTATTAATAAAGCTATTACCATGCTAGCAACGCTAAATCCCATTATTCTGCTATAACTAAGAGGATGTGATATAAGGGTTGTAATCTCTATGCCTTCCATACCAGAATAATATAAGTAAGTGATAAGACTGATAAGGGTTATAGCTAATGATATGTAAGCAATGTAATTATATATATGTAAAAATAAGAATGCTATTACTGTAATTGATCCAAAATCAATGAATAAAAGTGCAGAAGCTTTACTAATGGCACGTTTTTTACCTTTTTTTATATTATTTATAAATCCAAACACTAATCCTATAGATATTTGAACAATTCCAAAAATTAAAGATAGCTCTAATATATTTATTATATTAGGTAAGAAGTCTATGCCATTAAAACCAAAATAATGGTCTATCTTAATTCCAAAGAAGCTATCAAACAAAAAGCCAAAGATGATTGCAAAAATAGATGATAATTCTATAATAGTTAATACGCTATTTGCCATACCTTCATAATATCTTTTTTTTAATAAAGCTGCAAAAATTAAAGCTAATAAGCCATAGCCAACATCGCTTATCATAATGCCATAAAATATAGGAAAAGTAATTAAGAATATCAAAAATGGATTTATTTCATCGCTTCTAGGTATATTTATTAAAGACATCAATTCATAGAATGGTTTTGCAAATCTAGGCAATTTTATATAAGTTGGTGGAAGTTCATTTGTCTTAATTTTTTCAATAAAATACTTGCCTTTTGTGATTTCATTAATATTATTTTCAATAATTTCAATATCTCTTAATGGAGCCCAACTCTCTATTATAAAAGTTCTTTCAGTTTTGCCAAAAAAATTTTTTACGTTTTCTCTTTCCATTTGAATCTTATAGAACTCATATAATGCTAATAATGCAGTATATCTATTCCTACTTATCTCCATTTCTTTTAGTAATATATTCAATTCCTTTTCAATCTTTGTTTTTTCCTTATTAAGTAGATCTAACTTATTTATCATTTTAGAAAATGTTATAACAGTATGTTCAATATTAATTCCAATATCATTGCTATCTTTCATAAAAAGTAGTATTAAATAAACATTGTTTTTTACTATATTATATTTGTAATAGATTACATTACTGCTATTTGATATAATTTTAATTATGTTATTTAGATATTTCTTATTGAATATTAGTGCTTTGTAATTGAATTTGTTGTTCTTTATAGCTAATATTAATCCATCATCTAAATCAAAAAGTTTTATATATTCAATTGCATCTTTTATTTCAGAAAGATCTTCTTTTAATTTTGATATTCTTGTTTTTGTTTTGATAAGCTTATCTACTTTATTTTTTTTATATAAGTTGTTTGCATCTTTTAATGATTTTATAGAATAGATTTTTTTAATCGGTTTTATTTTATAAACTGTATAAAAGTTTAGAAGATTTTCTAAATTAAGGAGTTTAAGATTAATATCATTTACATATTCGCTTGGATTATCATGATTATCAAATTGAGTTTGGCTTATCTCTATTAATCCAAGTTCATGCAATCTCTCTATAATTTTATCTTTGAACTCCTCTAATGAAATTATTCTTATTTTGCTAATCTCTTCACTTTTAAATGGATTATTCATTCAATATCACTTTTATTAACTCCTCTATAATCTCTTTTTTATTTTTTAATAATAAGTCTAATCTCTTTTCTAAATCAATAAATTTCTTTTTCATTTCTTCATCAAACAAGTCTATATTTGAATATGAGTTTTTCAATTCTTTTATTTTATCTTCAAGCTCTTTCTCTAATCTAGATTTCTCATCATTTATAATGCTTTCTTTTATTCTCTCTGCCTCTTCTATTATATTTTTTGCCTTAGTATTAGCGTCATCTACTATTCTCTTTGCTTCTTTTTCTGCATCCAAAATCGAACCAATAGAATCCATCATTAATTGATTTAACTTAAAAATTTAAAAATTAATTAGTAAATGTAGCATTAGAAAAATAAAAATAAGAGCTATTTGATAATATAAGCATATAATAAGCATTTTTATAATATGGAACAAATACGTTTATCTCTTTATGTCCACTGCCATTTAATAATACAATGTTTTTATTTGTTGAATATGGTAAATACGTTGATAAAGGCTTATATTTGTTTAATATAGTAGAATTTAGAACGCCAAAGATAGATGCAAATGTTTGATTTTCTACAATTTCTATTACATACCAATAGCCATTAGCATTTTTGAATTCTATGTTATATGTTATTTTCGTTATTGTAGAGTTGTGTGTTGTGTTTATTGCATATATACTAATTTTTGTAGGTATTAAAAGCAATAATAATAACAAAGTACTAAAAATTATTAATGCTAAAATAAATCTAAAAGCATTTTTATCTTCTATTTTATAAAAACTATAATCATTATAAAAAGAAAAACCCATTAAACCAAGATAAAAAATAAAATGTATATATATGACTCTATAAAAGAAAAGAAAGATAAAAAATAAGAGTATTGGTATAAGAAGCTTATTTTTAAATTTATATAAAACAACAATAGAAATGATTACTATAGTATAGAATATTATATCTAATACAAAAACAGAATTGATATGATTCGCTACAATAGCAAGCATAGAAATAGGATTGGGTAACATTCTTGATGTAGGTAATAATAAAGCAGAGATATAAGATTTATAGTTATACAATAGAAAAGGTAATGAAGCTATTAATACTATTAATGAAGATAGCAAAAAAGAATATAGGGCTATTTTCTTTTTTCCATTTGCATATAAAAAGACTATGCTTAATATAAAAAATGGCCAATATAATTGTTGAAGAAGTATGCCAAAACTAAATAATAATGACAATAATACATAATTATCTATCTTATCTAGGAGATAATATGTTAACATTACAATAAAAAATAGAATTACATAAATCGTTGAGGCCATAATAAAAAATGGAAAAGAAACAATCAAAATAGATAACATATTAAATTTATTTTTTGTAAAAACAATATAACCTAGCAATAAGCTTGATAGTATAAACCCAAGCCATTCAACAGTATCTGATGTATATCTAGAAAAATAGAATAGACTTTCACCTTGCTTAAACGCTAATTCTAAAGGTAAAATGTAACCAATAGGATAATCAAAATGGTCAACTATAGAACCATTGGCTAGATATGATACACCTATGTTTTTTGCATGTTCTAAAATATCTACAAAAACGTTTGGTTTTGATAAATTATATATATTTAGATTTAGATTTCTCATAGCAATATATGCAAGAGCATATTCATCACTAAATCCAAAACCAACTAAAACTTTACGAGAAAGAAACATGTAATATAAGAAAACAAATAATATAAACATCAAAACAATAGAGATGATTGGCTTCTTTTTAACAAAAACAAAAGAGAAATATATAATGAGAATAGAAAACATTAAAGAAAAAAATGCGAGAAGAACTAAGAAAAATACATTAAAAAAGTAAAAGTATGCAGATATATTAATTGAATATAGAAATATAGACACAAAATATAATATATATACAATTAAAAATATGAAAAATAGGAAAAGCGCGTTTCTAAAAGTAATTATATGAAAAGCAATACTAAAGATGAATACCAAAAATATTAAGTTGACTAAAAAAAATAATATTGATGGATAGACAAAATAAAAATTAATATAAATATTTGAAAAGAACAATAACATTTCCAAAATCATAGAAATTATAGAAATATTTAGAATAAATCTGTTCTTATCCATGATTTCTATTTATCTGTTAAAGGTTTATTAATTTTTTTAGACAAAAAGATAAATATGGCCACTTATGTTTGCGAAAGATGTGGAGAAACAATACATACATATGTTGTATGTAATTTCTGTAATAGAAAGATATGCAACAATTGTGTAAAGAGCAGTAGAAGAGTAAGTAAAACTAAATTAATTTATATATGCAAAGATTGCTGGACAAATACAAAAACAAGAAAAGAGTATAAAAGTATGACTGCAGATCTTCTCTAATTTTGCTTTACTTTCTAAATGATAAGAATGTTAAGCCGCTAAGAACCATCAGTAAAAATGCTATTCCAAAGAATCCGAAGTAGAGAGGTACCGATAACATTGCACCTATTAGCATTAATGCACCGGCCCAATATGGGTCTCTCATAAATGCGCCTACTATTCCTACTATTCCGCCTAATATACCTATTATTATAAATGAATAATACATTGTTGAGCTATAGATCATCATAGGCATAACTATCTGTATTGTTGAATAAAATGTCAACATGCTTACTCCAAATACTATTAGAATAAGGGCACCGATTATACCAACAAGCTGCGCAAATTTATAGAATGGGTCAAAAGATTGCTTTTCAACTCTTTTCTTCGTGGCCATATTCTCACTAATTCAAATTAATAAACAAAATTTAAAAAACCTTTTGTTTTTATACAATATAATGGTTGCGGGAGAATGGTGGAGTTTAGCCTGAAGGGAAAGGTTGCAATCGTTACAGGTGTGTCGAGTGGTCTTGGCATTGCATTTACAGAAGGGCTTGCAGAAGCCGGTGCCGATTGTGTGGTGTGCGCAAGGAGGGAAGAAAAATTGAAGGCGAATGCCGAAGAGATTGCAAAAAAGACAGGAAGAAAAATAGTGCCGGTAAAAGCTGATGTTACAAACGAAGAGGACATAAAGAAAGTGATTGAGGTTGCAGACAAGAACTTTGGCAGGATAGACATACTTGTCAATAATGCAGGAATTGCAGTAGTGGGCCCCACAATAGAGTTAAGCAAGGAGGATTGGAATTTATGCGTGCAAACAGATCTGATAGGGGTTGCACTATTCAGCAAGCATGCAATGAAGTACATGGTGGAGAAAGGAATAGATGGAAGGATAATAAACATAGCTTCGATATATGGGCTATGGGGAGACATAATACCAGCAGCCCCTTATTATGCCGCTAAAGGGGCAGTGGTAAACTTCACAAGAGCCCTTGCAATAGAAGCAGCGCCCTACAAAATAAGAGTAAATGCAATAGCACCTGGATATTTTCCAAGCGAAATGACAAAAGATGTGCTCAACAACAAAGAAATTTTGGACCATATACTGAACTCTACCCCACTCGGGAGGCTGGGAAATCCTGAAGAGCTAAAAGGCGCTGTAGTCTTTCTGGCTTCTGACGCTTCTTCGTACATAACTGGGCAGATAATCGCTGTTGACGGCGGTTGGTCAGCGGGAAGCACAAAAAGAAGCTTTAGATTCTAGGTGATAATATGTTTGTAGATGATTTGTTGCTTGAATTATTTATCTTAGGAATAAGCGGTTTTCTCATAGCATGCAATGCATATTGGATCCTTATAAAAAATAAGAAACTTGACTTAAAGGGGTTTGCAGTTAGCTTAGTTATAATTGGCTTGATAACGTTAATGCTGTCTCTATATAATGAGTTTACATGGACTTTGCCTAGCAGCTACAACATATTGTTCTATGATCCACTAACTTTATTTAGTATTATCTTATTAATATCTGGTTTTTCTATTTTATTTAACTTTGAGTTAATTTATTCTGGCTTTATTGCAGCATTTAGTGGTATAATAACAATAATATATGGTTTAATTGGCTTTTTATATGGTATGACAAATAGTCCAATAGCATTCTTCTTACTATATTTATTCTTTGGATTAGCAGGTATATTGGGTTATAAAATAAGTAATTACTTTGAAAATACAAAAAGAACAAATAAAACAATTGCATATGTATTTATAATATTAACTATAGTTGCATCATTGATTGCTTTTGTAATAGGTTTAATAGGTTTGCCTATCCATTTGGCCCATGCACCTTGAATATATTTTCTTTATAGAATAAGAAGTATGAAACTATTATAAAGTCTAGTATTATTGCTACATGCATTATAGTACAGTAGATACATATTGCATGTAGAACAAAAAATTCAAGGAATATTAGATAAGGTACTATTATCAAGCCTAAGAAGCGCCAAAAGAATAATATATTTAGAAATCTCCTCGCAGTATCTAAAGTCAAAAAGCTAACGCAAATGACAAGTATTATGTTTATTATAAACCAAATAGCAGCCAAAGCATCAAGAGGTATATTAAACACTGTTGCATATCTGCTAGATAAAACAATCTCACAATTTACAACAGCGCCAAAGATTGCTGTATTTTGAATACAGAACGGTGGTGGATTATGGAAGATATCATACTCATACAATACTACAAGAGATGAACTAAGTCCTATTATAGACATTATTATTAACAAAACAAATTTACCTTTGCTTATATTCATTGATATCGCCTAATTTTTTTATTATTAGATCTTGAACATTCTTAGCTTGTTCATCAGAATATCTTTTCCTAGGCCAAAAGAAACCATGCATCTTATCATTATAATATCTTGGTATTATATGTATATGTATATGTGGAACAGATTGACTAACTATATTATTTATTGCAATAAATATGCCATCTGCGTTCATAGCCTCTTTTACAGCTATAGAGAGAAGCTTTACAGTAGAAAATAGAGGCTCGATTTCTTCTTTTGGCAATTCAAATATATTTAATATATGTTTTTTAGGCACAACTAATGTATGACCAAAAGAAACAGGTAAATTATCTAAAAAGGCAAAGGTATAATCATCTTCATATACTTTATAGCTGGGGAGCTCCCCATTAATTATTTTACAAAATTTGCATTCAACCATAATTTAGATTAATTTGCTTAAAAATAAAAAGATTTTTCATTTTAATAATTCTTTAAATTTAGAGATAAACGAATCTTTTTTATTATAAACTAAATTTAAGAATAAAAATTTGTTATTAATATCAAAGACATCAAATTGGCTTGGCATATAATAGTATATTACAATTTTATTTTTAGGTTTATATTTATATAAAAACAAAAGTACCAATATTGATAAAAATAATAATATATAAGCGATCATAATATTACCAAATAGTTTCTATCAAATTCATAAGGCAGTTTCTTTTCTGCAATTAATTTCATTATATAGCCTCTAGCTTCGTTATTACTTAGGAGTATTCTTTTATTTAGTTTTATTATATCTAAAATAATAGAATTAAAGAATAAGATCTTTTTATTCAGTTCATCATCCAATTCTTCTAATTTTTTATGTTCTTTTAATATAAAATTTGCAAGAAGATGATAGTTCTTTTCATCAATTATGTTGCTTTCATCTTTCAATTGTTGCAAATCAATTATATATGGTATTAATTTATCTAAAGAAAAATTAATGTAGTGTGATAAATAATATATCATAGCTAATATAGATTTAATTGAATTCGTATATGATATGACTTCATTTGAATAAACATCTGCTTTAAATGATTCTTTTGATAATTCAAATATATATAATAAATTATTACTCTTTTTATAAAATTTAAATGTTAGACCGTAGATATCTAAGTTTAATTTTAACTTATTTATTGCTTCATAAATAGAATATACACTAGAATGCCATTTACATGGTAGCTTTATAGAAATTCTATATTTATATCTCAATTAACTCACCTTCTATTATTTTAGAAAATAATAAAACCGCTATTTGCTTATCTATACCTAGGTCTAGGATGAATTTCAATACTCTCTGCTTGCTACTTTTATTTAATAATATATTTATTAGTTTAGCTAATTCTATTTCATTATCTTCTATATCATATATTTCTCCAAAGTCCTTTTGCATTAATTTATAGAATTTAGATGTTGGTATATCTATTTTCATATGATCACCAAATATAAACTTGTTCTTTGCCTGTAAACCTAATATTTTAATTTTTTTATGAAAATTTATGTTGTCTTTTCTTTTTTCTATTAATTCACAGCTACCCAGAGCCTTCGCTTCTTTGTTTGAAGAGAATAACAAAAATAATGATATATTTTCTAATATCTCATTACTAAAATCATCAATTGATTGAGTAGATAAAACAAATCCTATTTTATATTTTCTACCTTCTCTTATAAAAGATGAAAAAGATGTGTCGTTTAATAAAACCCTCCAAGCTTCATCTAATACAAATAGAAAAATGTCATGGTCACTGCTTTTTGCTTTTGTAAATACTTCTTGCATATATTCCTTTTCCCTTGTATATATTACCTGTTCGAAATCCATTAATCCAGTATATTCTCCTGTTGTATCATATATTAGAAATTTTATATTGCTTGTAGAGATAGCACGCAAAATAAAATTTTTAATAAAAAATGTTTTCCCACTACCGCTTGATCCAACAATAGCAATATTGTTATTCAGCAATTCTTCAAAATTAAGGAATATAGGGCTATTTAATTGATCAAAACCGATGAGTATTGAATCTTTATTAAATTCATTTGGAACAGAATAAGGCAATTGAATAGTATAAATTAAATCTTTCATGCTATAACCTCAAGAAGATCCAAAGAGCTAAGAAGTTCGCATTTTGCTTTTAATGTACCCTCAACTAAAGATGAAACAAACTTTTCCTTATCATAGCATTCTTTTATTGCATCGAATTGTGATAATGAAAATGAGCTAACTCTTATTAGTATGTTAATTTGAAACCTTTTGTTTGTAGATGACAAATTCTCAATTTCAGCATTTATAACTTCTATCTTCCTTTTCAATTCGTTGCGCTTATTTTCATCATTTGTTCTTTTTAACTCGATTTCATATCTATATTTTTTATAATCATATTCATTTATTATTTTATCTATGTCTATTCTACTTATCTTGAATATTAAATCTATATCATCATTGAGCGAATTTATAAAATTAGATACTTCTAAACCTTCTTTATCGTTGTAGACTCTTATTAAGCCTATTGCCTTAAAACCATTTTTAAATTCCTTTATTAATATATATGGATTGTCGCTTATATAATATGAATTTGAATAAATCAATTTTTTCCTCTTATTAGATAATAAAAAGAAAAAATAATTACCACTTTTTTCTATAATTATTCCAAAAAAGATAAATATGCTTGAAAATAATAGTAGAATTGGATTTATCAATGAAAATATAATCGTTATTAAAGATAATATATAAAAGAAGTTTTTATCTATAACCATCTGAATAACCTCTCATATGAATAATCTTTATAGCCAAATACTCTAGCAAATTCTTTTATTGCCGCTATGGTGATAGCTATATTAAATGCAGGTAAAACAAATACATATAATATTGTATAAGTAATAGCGTAATTTATGTCTTTTATTGAATTATTTATAGTACTTTTAATCTCATTTCCTACATTCTCTAAAGTTTCAATAATAGAAGAATTTGTGTATGTCGTTTGATTTAATATATTATTTAAATTTGGCACCAATAAAGATAATTTATATTGGTTTAGCACTTGAGCATCAAATAAAAATGTTGTAGGAAATATTATGTATAAAGCTAGCGAAAAACTTATTAGCAAACCACCAAGTTCTCTTGTAGCATAAAATGATCTTAATGCAAGGCCTATAGGTAAAATAATAGGTAAGACCACTAATGCAGCTAACTTAATGATCAAACCCTGTATTAAAACAAATATTAATGCTAATGTAAGTTCCTTTATTAATAATCCCATTTCAGTTAATAAAGGAAATAATAGATTAGAAAATGAAACAGATATGAAGAAATTACCTATTTTTAATGATGATATTAGACCAAAACTAACATAAGCTAAGCTAGATTCTATTAAAAGATTAAGAACGTATGAGAATAAAGAGCTATAATAAACACCACCATAAGTTATTCCGTTTCCTATAAGGTAGTTGTAACTAAAACATAATATATCATTATTAGAGAAATTGCAAGTACTAGAAGTAATTGAATTAGAAAATGATAAAAATATATTACCTGAGTAGAATAATAATAAAAATAAGCCAAGTATAGAGGCATTTAGCAATGATTCAAATATTTCTTCTTTTCCAAATTCTCTTAATCTCTTATTTTCAAAAACAAAAGAGATAGCATAAATAATAGATGCTATAGATAAAGAAATTGTTATAAGATAAAAGGCTATAGTAAATGTGTTCATAATGAATTAGAGTTATTTACAAAAAAGTTTTCGACTGCTGCTGTTATGCCATTAGCAGTTAATGTTAATATTGATAGAACTATAGCCCCTATTATTATGTTTATTGCCATTGTATGAAACGTAGCCCTTTGATATGGCGGTAATAATTGACCTATTGCATATATAAGACCTGCTATCATAAATAATGTTGCACTTAATATAGGAGATATTGTATAAATAAGGTTCTGTATTTCTTTCAGACTAAAAAATATATCTAGATATATCATATTATCACTTTTACTTTACTACTAAATCTTTTACAAAAGTAAATATTTTATACTTTACTACATGATAAACATAAAGAATAAAAAAGTATTTAAAATTTCAATGAGAAAAAGACTTATGCTTTGTGAATTTCCAATAGAAGAAATAAAAAAGAGACTCAATAATTATGAATATCATGAACTCTTTATAGAAAATTTTTTTGAAAAAAGCTTTTCAATTCATAACGGTATATTTAACGGTGAAGAAGAATCAGAATATAAGGGATTGAGAATAAGAGCCTTACTAAACAATTCTCTATATACACTATCTACAAACAAAAAAAGCAAATCAGAGCTATATAATCTATTAGAGCATATTAAAAAATTTAAAGGAATAAAGACTTATCTTTCAAATGAAAACTTTTCAAAATATCATTATAAAGTACCTGAAAAGATAAGCATAGATGATATAGAGCCATATCAGGATATAATGGACTTATACAAAAATATAGTAAAAGCTAATTTAGAATATTTGGATATTTATCTAAAACTAAGCCGAAGAAAAACATTATATACAAATTCAAATGGTGCTGAGATAGAAATGGATATACCTTTTATAGATATTATTGTTGCAATAGGGGTAAAGAACAAAAACGAAATTAGAGAAAGTTATATGGAATTTGGGATAGTTGGAGGGTATGAACTCATAGATTTAGAAGCCATTAAAAATGACATAAATGAAAGAATAAGAGAGCTAAATGAGGTATTAGAAAAAGGAATAAATTTAAGTCATGAAGAAATAAGAAACATTAAAAATATTGTAATATCTCCAGAGATAACAGGTATTGCGGTTCATGAAAGCATAGGTCATCCTTTTGAAGCAGATAGAATTTTTGGTAGAGAAGCAGCGCAAGCAGGTACTAGTTATTTGAATCCAGATGATTTTGAAGTTGATGTAGGAAGCGAACATGTTAATATAATCGATGATCCAACAATGCCACATGCAAGCGGATTTTATTTATTTGATGAGGAGGGGGTTAAAGCAAGACCAAAAGTACTAGTAGAAAAAGGGGTAGAAAAAGAATTATTATTAAATAGAGAATATGCATTTAAAGTTGGATCAAATAGCAATGCATCTGCTAGAAGCGATATGTATTTGCATGAGCCTATAATAAGAATGTCAAATACATTCTTCAAAAATGGAAATGAAGAATTAAGCAATTTAATAAAAGATGCAGAAAATGGAATATATGTTAAAAACTTTTCAGAATGGAATATTGACGATACAAGATCTTTTGCTAGATATCAAGGCAATATAGCATATCTAATAGAAAAAGGGTCTATAACAAAACCTGTAAAAAATTTTATAATAGAGACTACCACATCTAAATTTTGGCATGCAGTAGCAGAAGTTGGCAATGATTTCAAGCTATTTACAGCAAACTGCGGTAAAGGCGAACCATTACAGGGGGTACCAGTTACAAATGGTGGGCCTTCTTTACTATTAAAATTTGAGTGAAATTATGAATGTAAATGAAATTGTAAAATATGCTATAAATACAGGATTTGATGATGCAATTGCTGAACTAGATGATTATATAACTTATTACGTAAAAATAATAAATTCAAAGCCAGAATCAATATTGAAGGGTTCATTAAAAGTATATTCCCTATTCTTAAGGAAAGGTAAAAAAGTAACTATAAAATTAATAGAGGATATGAAAAAAGAGGATTATCTAAATTTCTTAAATAGAGTAAAACATGAAATAAATAGTAAACCAGATAGTGAATTTTATGGTATAAATGAACTAAAAACAAAATATAAGCCAATAGGAGGAGATAAGAAAATAGCAAACCTAGATTCTAATGAGCTAATTGATATATCATACTCTTCTATAAATGGTAGTTTAGATAATGGAGCTACCAGAGTAGATGGAACCTTATCTTTTTCTTATAGCTATTATGAATTAGCTAGTAGTAAAGGAATAAGTGGAAAAGATTCAGAAAGCAAAGTAAGAATATCGTTAAGAGCATTTAACGAGCGCTTTTCTTCACAAATAACAGCATCAAGTAGAATGCTAAAAGATATAGATCCATATGATGCAGGAAAAGAAGCAGCTAGCTTTTTACAATTAACTAATAAGATTGGAAGAATAGACAATGGCATTTATGACATAATATATCTACCATCACCTGGCGGTTCATTATTATATAATGTAGATATAGCTGCAGCTATTGGAAATGTTGAAAGTGGAAGCTTTTTGAAAGGTAAATTAAATCAAAAAATTGCAAATGAGGCATTAAGTATATATGATGATGGCTGTAATAAAAAAGGTATAGGAAATATTGCATTTGATGATGAAGGATACCCAACACAAAGAACGCCTATAATAAAAGATGGTGAATTAATAAATTATTTATTCAATACTTCAAAGGCTATAAAATATAATAAAAAAAGTACAGGAAATGCAGGAATAATAGAACCACAACCAAATATAATGGATATTGAATTTAAGAAAGTAGCATCGCTTGAAGATATGATAAAAGAAGTTAAAAAAGGTATATTAGTAACAAATACATGGTATACTAGATTTAGAAGTTTCCAAGAAGGAATATTTTCTACAGTTCCTAGAGATGTGACTTTTTATATAGAAAATGGTGAAATAAAGTTCGGAATAAAAGAAGTAGGATATGCAAAGAATATAGTAGGAATTAGAATAACTGATTCTATACCACATATGCTTAATAGTATTGAATTAAGTAGTAAAAATAAAGAATTAGCAACATCATGGGAAGTTGAGGGTGAATACTATTTTGCCCCTGCAATTCTAACAAGAGAAGCACACGTAACTGTAGCTTAAAGAAAAGGTATAAATATCAGAAAAGCGTAATTAATTATTAATGAATGATATACCAGATAAAATTAAAAACGCATTTGAAAATATTAAAAATATAATACCTTTTCCTATAACAATGAAAAAAATCAATAATGAATTCTTTGTTTATATTGAATTTGGAATTACAAGTGATCTAGAGAAAAGAAAAGTAAAGTATATTACTATAGAAATTGGCAA
>JAGDXY010000002.1 GCA_023256495.1 Microcaldota archaeon | reverse complement strand
TGCTGTTAATAGATCCTAACTTCAGGTAAGCGTTTGGCGTTTTCTTTAAAGATAATGCATACTCACTAAATAACAAGCTTGCCTGAGGGGTATCCCAAGTTTGCTCGGTTATGTTTACGTACATTACTCTTGAATTATTTACAAATGTAAAGTTATAGAAGGTAACTAAGAATCCACCATTTGCAGTTACATCTGCTAAAGAAACGCCATATAGCAAATCTTCTTTTATTGGCGTAGGAAAAACATAAAGTGAACTACCTATGTCTGTTGTATTAATAGATAAAGGATTTTCAGAGTAATGCCCGTAACCGAATATGTTGTTCAACTGTACATGTGTTAGGTATGGCTTATTAATATTTGTAACTATGGGCGGCGGAGCAAAATAATTTGTGTGAAGGGCAACAATATAAGCAAATAAAATTATTACAACCAAAAAGATCGCTCCAGACACGTTTCTTTTTATGTTTGCTTTTATGGCATACATCCTTAAGAATCCGCCAATAATAGCTCCTAAGAAAACACTAACAAAAGTAACCACAGTAACTAAAAATAGACTTAGATTGGTATAAGATATCGCCAAAGACATCAACAATATCGCAATAAAATTTTCGTACATATATAAGCGTTTTGAGGCTATTGCATCGTACACAATCATAAGAAAGATCAATACAACAAAATTAGTCAAGAAAACGAGACTTGTGAAGTAGTCAAGCACGCCGAGATTCTGGTTTTCTTTTATTATACCTAAAGTTCCCATGGAAAGAATAAGCACAAGCATTGCAAGAACTATCGATTTTATTGCTATCTTTATAAGAGCTCTTTTGTTCAATGGAGATCTAACCCCTGAAGCAGGTCTCTCATAAATATGATATCTCATCAATAATCACTTATCAGATATTTGCATACAAAAACTTTAAAAGGCTTATATCTCCTTTAATAGGTTTTGGCATTTACAGTTATCTGCCTCTCTAAGTCTGTACGCTTCTGTATATCTTTGTATATCGTTGGTGGATCGGTCATTTGCAGGTATACACTCTCAGAGCTTATCGCAAGGTTTAAAGCTATACCATTTATAGATAGATATCACGAGACTAAAGACTCAAATTCTTCTAAACCTAATCTCTCTAATGTTTCTTTGGTTGGTTTTCCATCAATCCAACCTCTCAATTCATAATACCTCTTTATTCCTTCATCAAACATTTTTGAAGCAGTATTACCTTTAGCTGGTCCAGATGATACAGGTTCTCTCATTCTTGGTGCTAACTCATCCTTTACCCATTTTCCTTCTTTAACATGGAATAATCTTTCAACATTGAAAATTCTTTCTCCTATCTTTGCTATATCCTCTTGTGACATGTTCCAACCAAATGCTGCATTTAATAAGTCTGCAAAATCCTGTTCTGTATCAACATTAGGTAATAAGTTTTCGAATTTACAAAATACTGCTGAGTCTACAACAGCAAAAATATCTTGATTCCACTTTACTATTTTTACCTCTTTTTCTATACCTGCTTCACTTTCATCAAGAGGATCTGTTTTTTCTGGTACACCAAACAACTCCCATGTTGGTGCATAAGCCTCAAGATGATCACCACCTCTATTTGCTGTATAGTATGCTATTGCAAAGCCTTTAAATACCCTAGGGTCATAAGCTGGCAATCCTTGGCCTCTTGCCCCTTGAAATGCATTTGGCTCATTGTATTTCATTGCTAATGCATAATCGCCTTCTGCCAGTTCATTTCCTATCCCTTCTCTATAAGCTATTTTATAAGCAAGGTCTTGGAATACAGCAGCATCGCCCCAATCTACATCAAGTTTTAATTTACCTTTCTTTGCAAGCTCTACTGTTGTAGCTAATGTATTACCAAGGGATATTATGTCCAAACCAAGCTCATTTGCAATTTTTTGTAGTTTTAATACTGGTTCTGGTTGGTTAAGGCCAATGTTTGGACCAATAGTCCATGTACTTTCATATTCATATTTTATTTCTTCTCCACTTACTTTGAATGGACCTGTAGTAACCATTGCCATTTGAGTACATGCAATTGGGCAATCATGGCAACCATGAGTTGCAACAACATAATTGCTTTTTATATATTCACCACTTATCTTCTCTGTATTCATTGTAGTAGTAAAGTTCATAGCTGGCAATGCCCCCATTGAATTTACAATTTGCATTAATACATTTGTTCCATAGGCATGTAGTGTTTTAGTTGTATCTTGTTTTATTATCTTTTCAAGTACTTTAGAATTAGCCTTGAAGAATTTTTCTCTATCAATTACTGTATTTAATAAATTGCGTTTTCCATAAACTATTATACCTTTTAGTTTTTTACTACCCATTACTGCACCAAGGCCACCTCTGCCTGCAAATCTCTCATAATCGCTTGCTCTTATTCCCGCAAATTTAACGAGATTCTCACCAGCAGGTCCTATTACAGCAACTCCTGCTTTTGTTTCATCTTCTGGAAAACCATTTTCTTTTAATATCATTCTTGTTGCAGAGCCTGTCCATTGCCCCCATATCTTACTAGCATCTTTTAATTCATATTTTCCATCTATTATAGCAAGATATACTGGTTTATCTGACATGCCTTCTATTACTATGCCATCAAATCCACTAAATCTTAACCAGTAACTGAAGTTACCACCTGCATTTGAATGTGTATATGAGCCAGTTAGTGGTGATTTTCCAACTACTGTAAACCTACTTGAAGACATAGTCGCTATACCACTTAGAGGACCTGAAAAGAAATAAAGCTTATTTTCTGGCCCAAGTGGATCTGCACCTTTTGGTATTTCCTTTAATGCTAAATATGCCCCTAATCCTCTACCACCTAAGTACTTTTTAACTAAATCCTCTTCTATAACTTCTTCTTTAAATGTCTTATTAGTTAAATCAACTCTTAAAATTCTAAAGTCCATGTTCATCAATAAAACATAAAAGGTTTTATATTTAACTTTTATTTTCAAATATGTCTCTATTAGAATAATTTATATTATTTAAAATCTAAATGCTTCATATTATGAGGATAGCTCTAGTTAGTAATGATTTTGAATTTAGGATAAAAGATGGAATTAGCAGATATTCATATGAATTATACAATTATCTAAAGAAAAACAATGAAATTTATTTATATACATTTAAAGAAGTTGCTAGTAACTTCCTTAGTAATGTATCCCTTGGTATAGAAAGGATTTTTGGTACTAAGATAGATAATAGCGTAGATATAGTTCATGTACTCTACCCTAATGCAATCTTTCCAATAACTAAAAAACCTGTAGTTGTCACTTGGCATGATGCAGATGTATTTACAAGATATAAGGCAAGTCCATTTAGTCCAAGATTTTATCATTGGCTAGGTGTAGTATTACCTGCTTTAAGGAATACAAAAAGATCAAATGGTATTGTTTATGTAAGTGAAGAAACTAAATATGAAGTAGATAAGTACATAAGAAAATATTCGAATAAAGATTATGCAATTGTGCCAAACGGTATTGACCAAGCATTTATAGATGCAAAGGTTAAGAGAGGTGTAGAAAGAAGGGATTTTGTTTTTGTTGGTTCAGTTCATTTTGCACATAAAAATGTTCATTTTTTGATAAGGTCTTTTGTTGAGGCATCTCCAAAAGATAATGATTTATACATATTTACTCCAACTGAAGAGAGCAAGATTCCAAAAGAATTCTTTAATTACAAAAATGTTCATATAATAATAAAGGCTCAAACCGAAGAGATTATAGATAAGCTTAGCAAAAGCATAGCCTTGTTGCATTTTAGCAAGCTTGAAGGTTTTGGATATCCTATATTAGAGGCGATGGCATTAGGAACACCAGTAGTTGTTCTTAAAGATGCAAATATACCAAAAATAACAACTAAATATGCAATAAAAATTGATGAGGCTGATGCGACAAAAACGATAATAAAATTGGCTCAAGAAAAACCAGAATTGAGTGATGAAGCAATAAAATACGCAAAGAGTTTTAGCTGGGAGCGTTCAGCAAGAGAAACAGAGGCATTTTATAAAAAAATTTTGAACCAAAAGTAAAATAGTTTATAATCTAAATTATAAATTTTTAAAATAAATAAGAAAGGGATTAAAATGAGAATTGTAAGGCATGGTAGAAATGTTCCTTTTGTAATCAAAATAGTTGATATTCCAGGAGTAAAAGAAAAGGCTGAAGCTGCAGGTCTAGCAAATCTAGAATTGCATATATGTGCATGTGGCCTTTCTAAGCATAAGCCATTCTGTGATGGCTCTCATAGAATAACACATAGCGAAGATGAAGGAAAGGTCTTTGCTTATAAAGAAGGAAATGTAAGAATAGAGCTCAATGAAGAAAATGCAAAAAATACAATAGATGAGCTACCTAATGAATATGCATAGCTCTTAGATTCCTATAAAACTGAGCAAAAAACCACGATTTCAATCGTGAGATGATGTCACTATTTTAAAAATATTAATAGCATTATTATTTTAGTGCTAAAAATGAATAATGAGCCAAAGATAAGCTTAATATTACCTGTTTACAATGAGTGCTATAATCTAAAGGAGAATTTTCCAAAGATTTATTCATATCTAAAGAAATTTGGCAATTTTGAAATAATAATAGCAGAAGATGGCTCAGTTGATTGCACAAAGCGTGTTGCAGAAAGATATTCTAGGCTAAATAATGTAATATTAATATCTAAAAAAGAAAGGATGGGCAAAGGAGGAGCTATAAAAAATGGTTTTAAAATAGCAAGGGGCCAAATAATAGGATTTATTGATATAGATCTAGCAGTTCCTCTAAAACATATTGATGAAGCAATATCTTTAATAAAAAGCGGAAAGAAATTTGTTATAGCATCTCGTTACATAAAAGGAGCAAACGCGGATAGAAATAAGAAGCGTCTCTTTATGAGCATAATGTTTAATCTTTTGATAAGGGTCTTGTTCAACACTAAAGTAAAAGATCATCAATGCGGTTTTAAATTTATTGATAGAGATCTAGCAAAGAAGTTAGCAAAAATAGTAAAAGATAATTCTTGGTTTTTTGATGCTGAAATGATAATAAGAGCAGAAAGGCTTGGTATAATGCCTTATGAGATGCCTGTTGAGTGGCATGAGAGAAGAGAGACTAAATTAAAGAGATTAGATATACTATACTTCTTAAGATCTGCATTAAAACTAAAGCTTGATTTAATAAAATCAAAAAGCTAATTTTTAAGAAGTTAAATAGAGTTAAATAAAGCAATAATTTCATGAAAACGATACTTATTTATTATTTTTCAAACTTAACAATAAATATACTGGTGCTTATTTATGACTAAACCAATGTATAGGTCTAATAGTTATAGGAAGATAGAGAAGAGAAGCGGTAGTAATAGGCATGTTACTCATTATGAAAGAAGAAAGACTTCTATGCCACATTGTGCACTTTGTGGAAAGGAGCTTAATGGTATAAATAATTCTAAATTTGTTCCAAAGAGCCTAAGAACAGTAGAGAGGAAGTTTGGTGGTACTTTATGTGCAAATTGTACTAGTAAGATAATAAAGTTAGCAAGCAGAATAGAAAGAGGTGAATTAAAATTAAGTGATGTTAGTTTAAGGGAAAAAGATTATATTCTACAATTAGTTTCTCATTAATGAGGTGGTTATATGGCTACAGTTGAAGAAGGTAGAGTTTGTATAAAAGTATTTGGAAGAGATGCAGGATCAAAAGCAGTAATAACAAAAGTAGTAAATGATAGCTTTGTAATGGTTGTAACAAAAGTAAGACCTAAACCTAGAAGATGTAATGTAAAGCACCTAGAGTTATTAGATGAAAAGGTAGATATAAACAATAAGGAGCAAATAGCAAAGGCAATAGAAATAGATCCTGCAAAATTAAAACTCTAATTTTTTTATTTTCTTAAATTACAATTTTTAATATTATCATAAAATTATAGTTTTTATTTTTTTTCTTTCTAATTTTACTTTGTGATTCTTTATATATTAATAATTCTATTCTGCGCATTACTTGCTGCGATAGCACAATTAGTCTACAAAAGAACATTAAGTAATTATCATATTAAGCCTAATCTTAACTCTATAATAACGTTGTTTAAGATAAAAGGTATAGATATAGGTATAGCTCTTTATGCAACATCATTGCTTCTATATCTATATGCATTATCTAAAATTCCTCTTGTATTTGCATATACTACATTTTCAAGTGTATTCATCTTTGTATTATTAATATCAAAATATGTGTTTCATGAGAATGTAGGAAAACGCAGAGTAATAGGTACTTTATTAATAGTATTAGGCATAGCGATATACAATCTGTGATATCATGAACAAAATATTATTAGCAATTTTGCTTGTCTTTGCTGTTTTTTTAGGGAGTATAGGTCAATTGCTATTTAAGATTGGTCTAAGTCCATTTAGCTTTTTTATCATATTATTAGGTATAATTTTCTATGCAGTATCAACAATAATGTATTTTTATGCGTTAGCAGAAAGTGAATTAGGCTGGGCATATAGCTTTATAGGTTTGAGTTATATCTTTGTTGCAATATTAGCATATTTATTCCTAAATGAAACACTAGATTTATATCAAATTATCTCTATAATTGTTATAGTAATAGGTGTTTATCTAGTAGGTGGTAGCTAGTGGAGCAGATTAGTGTTGCAAAGGCAACAGCAATAAGTCTAGGTGCAATAATTGGTGCAGGCATCTTTGTATTAAGCGGTAGCGCAATAGCATTAGCTGGCTCTTTAGCTATATTGGCATTTATCTTGGTAGGTATATCACAAATAACATTAGGTATTGAGTTTGGTCTACTTGGTCAATTAATGCCTAGCGCTAAAGGATCATCTTATTCATATGTATACGAAGCATTTGGAAGCGAATTAGCATTCATTACTGGATCTTTGCTTTTTATGAGTTATGCTACAGGAGTTTCTGCTATTTCACTAGGTTTTGGTGCTTATCTTGCAAATCTACTTAATATTAGCCAGAATTATGCGATATCTTTTGCTATATTGCTTATCTTAATACTTACAATACTAAATATAAAAGGTTTGAAAGAAGTTGCTAGTGTAGATTTTTGGCTTGTTTTGATTAAGCTTTCAATACTCATTGGATTTTCATTATTTGCTATTTATATGTCATTTCATATACCAAATATAAACGAACATTTTGTAAACAATGCAAATCAAGATTCTATAACTTCTATATTTCTCGCAGCAGTTGCAATAGTATTTGCTTATTCTGGCTATCAATCTGTTTCTACAATAACAAATAGAGTAAAAGGGGGTAGCAAGGGTGCAGCAAAAGCAATAATATACTCAATAATAATAAGCTTAGTAGTTTATTTATTAGTAGTTATAGGCCTATTGCTTTTAGCTCCAGCAAGCGCTTATTCTATTAGTGGTAATCCTTTAGATACTGCTTTGAGATATTCAAATGCACCAAAGATAATAGAATATATTGTAGATATTGGCGCATTGATTGCAACAACATCAGCTACTCTTGCTTCTATATTAGTGTCTTCTAGAGTATTATATGATATGAGCAGAGATTATCTTCTCCCGAAGCAAATCAGAGTATATGATAAAAAGAAAGATGCACCTACAAATGCAATAATAGTAACGGCTTTTGTAGGAATAATTACTCTATTTTCTGGAAACATATTTATAATAGCAGCAATAAGTAATTTCGGCTTGTTGCTATCTTATTTAATGGCAAGTTTTGCATTAATGCACTTTAGAAGACTTAAAAAAATAGATATTCCTTTTTATCCTTATCTACCATTGATCGCCATAATATCTGTTTTTGTTTTTCTAATTGGTATGCCAAAAGAAGCTTTATTGTTTGGGGTATATAGTATTTTAATATTGCTTATTGTTTACTATGCGCTTAGAGAAATTAAAAATAAAAAAGTAATTAGAATTAAGCTATTCTCATAGTTTTGATTCAATGCTCTTTACATAAGAAGCATTGCATACACTAACTGGCTTGTTTCCATCTGCTTTACATATTTGGGCAGTTATCAGGTTAGCACTTCCTATAATGTATCTTGATATTGGAGTTGATGAATTATATAGCATATCTATTATCTCTGTATAATTATATGATTCTATTTCCATAGGATCATAATTTGCACCTATAGTTATTGTTTCATTGTTTATATCTAAAAATGGAATTGACCCATTTGGATCATATTTATTAAAAGTTGCATTTTCCCAAGCATTTGGTCTTTGTAGTATTTGATATGTATTATTTGAAGTTAAATTCCTCGTTGTTAATTCTACTGCTACGAAGTTTATGTAATTGCTGTTATATGAGGAATTGTAAAAGGTAAATGTTGGTGTATCTGGTGCATAATCATACGCACTGCTTGCCATATAATGCAATTTTGTAAAATTTCCAAATCTAAGAAGTGCTATTACTAATGCCCACCTCTCAGCAGCACAAAAAGGGCAATATTCAGCACTTATATACAAAACAGTTGGTTTACCATTAATCAATATGGGTGTTCCATTTACCATTTTTGGTAAATTGCTCGCTAAACCTATGCCTATTTGATCGCTTATATTCTCTGGTATTTTTAGTTCGTTTATTACATTTGCAGGTACTTCTTTATTTATATAGCTTATACTACTAGGGTTTGGCAAGACGAAGAAATATTCATATGCTATTAATCCAAATGCAATTAACAAAGCAATTACTATCAATGTCTTTTCATTCATAAATGAAGATTATGAAATTAATAATTAATAAATTTATGTTAAGATATCTAACCCCTTAATATTGCTCCAATTCCACCAAAACCTTGAAGAAATTCCTTGCCATAAGAACTTTCTGAAGATATAAATATTACTTCTACTTTATTTTCATCAGCCAGCTTTATTAGTTCTTCTATTGCATCTTCTTCTTTAACAACACTAAGATGTCCACCACAACCTTCATGTATTTCTGTTCTCTTATTACCTAACTCTATTTTTTCTATGGTTGCTTTGCAAAGATCACATGAATAAGTTACTTTATACAACTCTATATCTAAGCTTATTAATAATTTGCTTACTTTACCAGACATTAATGCACTTTTGACATTATCGTAACCTTGGACTGCCAATCCACTGTTCCTTGCAATCTCTCTTATGAATATATCGACATACTTTCTTTCTATAGCTGATTCTTCCTCTTTCAATAGATCTTTTGCCTTTTCTATTAGTTCTTGTAAACCATATTCATCAGTATATCCTGTATCAAATACCCCAAGTATTTTTATTTGATAGTTTATATAATTTGCTTTTACAAAATTCTCTTTTGTTGGTCCAGGGCCACCTACTATAACTCCTTTTGGTTTTATTACTGATTGTAAATATAGATTATTTATTACATCTGCAATTCTTTTATAATAATCATTTATATCCTCTTCTATAAGCCTTTCGTATCGCCTTGCTGATTGCCCTCCTTTATGCACTTTTGCATGCGCCAATGAATTTAATTTCTTTATTATCTCTACATGTGTTCCTTTCAATGTTGCTACTGTTGCTTCTCTACCATCTAGAACAACTAGAATATACATTGCCCTATTGCTAACCATATCTTCTAATGGATCTAGCAAGAATGTAGAGTCACATCGGTAAATATTCATCTTCAATTGTTGTGGTGGTTCAAGTGAGAATAGTTCTATATCAGTTTTGCCTGGATTATCTGATATATTACCACAGAATACAACCAAGCCATTCTTTGGCGTTTCTTTAAACAATTTCAAGTATTGCATTATCTTTTCTAATGCTGCTTGAACATTTGTCCTAGTTGTCTTTGACTTTATGTTGCTAGATGTATTGTATTCACTTCGCAATTTTGCTATAACATCGCTTATTTGAAAACCAGCAGGTACATATAATGAAATTAGTTCAGTTCCATTTCCTCTAACAGATTTTAGTCTCTTTATCTCCCTAAGTAATATGTATTCTTTTAACATAATATCACTTTTTTATTGGTTCTATCTTTTCTTTTCCAAAATATGGCACTAGGGCTTTAGGAATAGTGATAGATAAGTCATCATTTACATAATTTTCTATTATTCCTACAATTGCCCTTTCTACAGCTATTGCAGTACTATTTAATGTATGTACATGTTTTAATTCATTATTTTCTCTATATCTTATGTTTAACCTTAATGCTTGCCAATCTGTGCAGTTTGAACATGAAACTACTTCTCTAAATTTCTTTTGTAAAGGCATATAGGCTTCTATATCATATTTCTTTGAAGCCACTATACCTATATCCCCTGTACAAATATTTACTACCCTATAAGGCAAGCCAAGTTTTTGGAATATCTCTTCACTGTTCTTTAGTAATTCTTGATGCATTGCCTTTGATTCTTCTGGCAAAGAGAATATAAACTGCTCAACTTTATAGAATTGGTGTACTCTAAATATGCCTTTTGTATCTTTTCCATGGGCTCCTGCTTCTCTTCTGAAACAAGGACTATATCCAACTAGTTTCTTTGGTAAATCCTCTTTATTGAATATATGATTAGCATAGAGTGCTGCCATTGGATGTTCAGATGTAGATATGAGGAAGAGTTCATCTTCTATATGTTCTAAGCTACTTTTCTCTCTTGCTTCTTTTGGATCTGTTGCTAAATAAAGTGCTTCTTCAAAATCTGCTAGAGAGGTAACGCCTTTATAATATTCTCTTTTCATTAACAATGGTGGTGATATAAGCTCATAGCCTTTCTTAATCAATTCATCTACTGCAAATCTTATTAGAGAAAGTTCAAGCAAAGCTAAATCTCCTTTTAGATAATAAAATCTTGCACCAGATACATTTGCTGCTTGATCCAAATCCAATAAACCAAGCCTAGTTAATATCTCATCATGAGATAATTCGATATTCTTTTCTTTAATCTCCCCAACTCTTTTTATCTCTACATTTTCGCTATCATCTTTACCTATAGGTACATCTTCCTCTAGTATATTTGGCATACGCCACAAAAGCTCATTTAACTCATTGCCTATTTCATTAAATTTCTTCTCTAGCTCATCTATCCTTTTCTTTACTTCTTCTAATTCTTCGATCTTCTCTTTACTAACTTCTTTATTCTCTTTTTTAAGTTTAGAAATCTCTATGCTTTCTTTATTCTTATATGCTCTAAGATTCTCTAACTCTTTTTGGATTTTTCTCTTTTCTTCATCTAGCTCTAGCAATTTGTCTAAAGGATAATCACTACCTCTTTTTTCTAAAGACTTCTTAATTGCTTCTAGATTATCTCTTACAAATCTCATTGTTAGCATATAAAAATTTTTTAAATGAATAAAATATTAAACCTTTTGAAATGATAAAAAAGGATAAATAATGTTTATTTTACTATATTTGTTTTAAGCAAATATTTTTAAATTCTATTATTTTTAAGAATTCAAGGTGAAAAAGTATGTATTACACATTTATACCTGGTACTGGAGGAAGCTAAATTAATTTCTTTAATAATTCTTTGATTTCTCTTCTTGATGTTCCTGCTAA
>JAGDXY010000007.1:659-12738 GCA_023256495.1 Microcaldota archaeon | reverse complement strand
GCGGAATAGCAGCAAGCTCAAGCACGACAGTTTATCTTGGCTTTGCTTCAAAGACAACAAACCTGCTCTCAAGCAGTGGCACAACAGGTATAGGCGAAGCCCCACAGCTCAGCTCAACCTATGCACAATATGACGACGGGGCGAGCGTGTTCAACAACTACTTTTCAGGTGCCTCACTATCTGGCTGGACAACTGCTGGCACAGCAGGACAAACTACCTCTGCCCCTTCAGGCAATCCAATATTTGGCACTAATGCATTTTATGCAGATGGTGCTGCTGGAGATTATCTCTATACAATTGCATCTAGTCAGAGCACAAATATGATTATAGAGTTTTATGGCTACACTGCAAACCTTCAAGATTTCTTCTTCTTAGTAAATTCTACTGGTGCAGGGCAGATGATGAGAGATGGCAATGGAGGAGGGTGGTATGGTATTGCCTCAACATCTTCTTGGACGAGTTGGAGTGCACCTCCTGACAGTGGCTCTTGGTCAAACGAATGGGTTACTGTAGGTGTTGTCGTAGCAAGTGGTTCCGCAACAGGATACCTTTCTGTTGGGGTTAATCCTTACGGCTCTGAAATAGGTTCCAATCCAACAAATACATATACTGTATCTAATAAAGGAGACTATCTCGGTTTAATTGGTGATGGGGCTGGCGGAACACAGTATTGGAGTGGAATAATAATCCGTGCCTATCCTCCAAACGGCGTGATGCCAAGCTACAGCTTCGGGGCTGTGCAGTAATGATAGTATTTTATAAAATGGAATAAAAAAGAATTAGAACTCGATCTTATTTAGTTCAAATCTTCTTACTTTTGCTATTGGATTTATTAACTTTGTTCCTTCGTTTTGTATTGTATTGTTTATTACTGCGTTCAAAAATTCCTCAGCGCTATGCTCTTTTGCAAAATTGACTAAGTAATCACTAGCTAACTTTCTAATAGCTGTCTTTTTCCTTTTTGTTGTTTTATCAATTACTATAAGGAATTTTGCAACAAACTTGTTCTTATTTTTATCTTCTAGAACATCTCTTGTATAAATAGCACTTGTTCCTCTTTTTACAAATGAATGTATATATGCAAAGGAATTTCTTAAGAACTCTACCTTTGTTTTTGCGCTGTTAGATGTTGTATCTATTATTCTTAATCCTATTGAGAGCATACTGTGTTCTGGCTTTTGAGTAATCCATGAAAGATTTACTTTAATTATTCTTCCTATCAATGCCTTATCATCATTTGCTGGTATTGTAGCTAATTCTTTTTCTCCAAATAGTTGAGGAGCAATTACAGAAAACCATCTTTTGCTTTTCCACTTTTCAACAGATCTAGTTGCCATATTATCATCTTATTAACAATATTGCTTCCTCTGGTCTGTATTCCCAATTCTCTGGTAATTTTCCTGTTCTTTTATAATACTTAACTAACCTATGTATTTTTGCTTCTACATGCGCTAATTTAACTTTATTATGCAAGTCCTTTTTATTGTTTTGCAAATGAACATGCATTCTTGCAGCTCTTTTCATAAGGTCTATAAGATCTTGTGGAATTTCTTGCTTTATGCCATTCTCCTCTAATATCTTAGACAATCTTTTGCCAAATATATGCTTTATATAAAGTACATTATATTCTTCTTTCAATTTCTGGCCTATTTGTGCTATATGTATTTTCTGCTTTGCTAAATCTACTGCTATCTTCTCTGCCTCTTCTTTTGTTACTTTCATATCTTTAATAGGTGTATTAGGCTCTAAAGCTGGCTTTCTTGACTTTGCCCTACCATGCCTTCTAACATGTAATCTAGCCATAAGTATAACCTCAAATAATTATTATTTTATAATACTTATTTTTATATTTGTTTCTGGTATTTCTTCTTTACCTTCTCCTTCTTCTATAGTATCTATATTCATTGCCCTCTTTAATTCATCTAATCCATCTATATGCTCATTTATTATAACTTTGCTTATCTTTGCATTTAGAGGTATCTTTTCTTTATGCTTGTAATTTCTTATATATAGAATTAGTTTATATATCTTTTCTCCTTTCTCTAATTCTTTTTCTTCTATACCAATTGGCTTAGGCCATTCAGTTATATGTATAGATTCCTTGCCTATTTTATCTTTATACATATCTAGATATATATATTCTGTTATAAAAGGTACAAAAGGAGCTAATAACTGTAATAATTTAAAAAATGTAAAGTTTGCTATGCTTCTAGCTGCCCTGTCATTCTCATACAATCTAGATTTTACGAATTCTATGTAATCGTTTGCGAAGAACCAGAAAAAGTTATAAATAATGTTAAGAGCAAGATATGGCTTATATTCTTCCATAGCAACAGTAGCTTCTCTAATAGTAATATCGAGATTTGCAAGAAGATAATTATCTAGTACCTTATCGCTCTTTATCTCACTAAAGTCAAAATTCATTTTAAGAAGTTTTGCTAAATTAAGCATTTTTGTAAAGAACCTCTGTGCCGTTATCAGATCTTTTTCTTTGAATAATGCATCTTCACCTAATGCAGGTATTGCTGCCCAAAATCTTATTGAATCAGCACCATATTTTGCTATTGCATCATTTGCACTAACTACATTACCTAATGACTTATGCATAGCCCTTCCTTGTGCATCAAGTCCATGGCCAGAGATCATAATGTGCTTAAAAGGTATCTCTTTTTTATGTAGATAGCAATGTAGTATTGTAGTAAATGCCCAAGTATTTATTATATCATGCGCTTGTGGCCTCAAATCCATTGGATAGAGGTCTTTATTTTCACTCATTCCCCAACCAGAATTTATTAGAGGTGTTAATGAAGAGGTTACCCATGTATCTAAGACATCTAGATCTGGAACAAATTCGCTAGAACCACATTTCATGCATTTTTTATTTGGGTTCTTTTCTTTAGGATCAATAGGCAATTCATCTTCATCTGGAAATATGGGCTCACCACAATTCTTACAATACCAGACAGGTATAGGTATGCCCCAATATCTCTGTCTAGAGATGCACCAATCCCATTTCAATCCATTTACCCAATTTTTATACCTTATTAACATCTCTTCTGGATGCCAACTTATCTTCTCACCTAATCTATTAAGCTCTTCTTTCATATCTGTATCTCTTATATACCATTGATCCTTTACTATAAATTCTATTGGTGTTTTGCATCTCTCATGGACATTAACTATATGATTAATCTCTTCTTCGCCTACTACATAACCGCTTTTCTTTAGATCCTCTATTATTTTATTCCTTGCCTCATCAATCTTTAAACCTTTATATGGATCAATAGTTAGCTTTCCTTCTTCATTTATAATGATTTTAAGAGGTAGCTTGTATTCCATATACCACTCTACATCTCTTAAATCGCCAAAAGTACAGCACATTACTGCTCCTGTTCCCTTTTCTTTCTCTACTCTTTTATCAGCAAATATCTTTACTTTATAATTAAATAAAGGTACTGTAACCTCTTTTCCAACCACATCTTTATATCTCTCATCATTTGGATTTACAAATATTGCTACGCATGCACCTAATAGCTCAGGTCTAGTTGTAGCTATTATTATATCATCGAATTTTATCTTTATCATCTTTGAACTTATTTCCTTATCTTCTAGTTCCATTTGTGATATAGCAGTTTGGCACTTTGTACACCATATAGTTGGGGCTTTTCTTCTATATGCCCTACCACTCTTTGCTAACTCTATAAAAGATTTTTGTGAGATCTTTGCAACATTATCAGATATAGTTGAATAAAACTTTGAAAGGTCAAAAGACAAGCCATATTTTGTATATATCTCTTTATATAGAGCAGAATACTTCTCTATAGTAGCTTGTACTAATTCATTAAATTTTGATCTTTCTAGTTCACGCATATTAATCTTTAGCTCTTTTTCTACAAGAACCTCTGTAGGCAAGCCATTATTATCAACTCCAAAAGGAAAGAATACATCAAAACCTCTCATTCTTTTATATCTAGCCATATAATCTATTTTTGCATAAGAGAATAAGTGACCAACATGAATTTCTCCAGATATAGTTGGTGGGGGTGTATCAATAGAATATATTGGCCCGCTTCCCTTAAATCTATATATGTCTTTGTCCTTCCAATAATCTAGAATTTCTTTTTCTATTTCTTTATTATCATATTTAGTAAGCATAATTAATTATTGAGTTTAATATTTAAAAAACCTTTATCTCTAAGATAAATGATATATTTATAAAATTCAAGATTATTACTATTTATATATGGACAAAAAAGATGTATTCTTTGAAGCAGTAAATAAAGGCGATCTTAATACAATCAAACAGTTAGTGGAAGAGGGCATAGATCTTAATTTAAAAGATAAAGAGGGGTATACCGCTTTAATGATAGCAGCAATTAAAGGTTATTTAGATATTGTAAGATACCTTGTAGAGCATGGGGCTAAAATAAACATTCAAAAGCATAGTGGTAAAACTGCCCTTACATTTGCTGTATTGAATAATAATTTAGATATAGTAAAATATTTGATTCAAAATGGCGCAGATGTAAACGAAAGAAATGAAGAAGGCATTACTCCACTTATGTATGCAGCAATGAGTGGATATTTAGATATAGTTAAATATTTGGTAGAGAATGGAGCAGATGTAAATATACAAGAGAAACATGGATTTACTGCATTAATAGAAGCTGCAGAATATGGTCATTTAGATGTAGTTAAATATTTAGTAGAGCATGGCGCTAGATTAGATTTTGAAAATTATGCTCACACTACTGCTTTCGCTGCAGCAGTATTAAACCATAATTTTGATGTAGCGGACTATCTACTTGAACATGGGGCTTATGAAGAGATATATAAAAAAGATGAAAATGGTAATACATTACTCATTTATTCTTCTATGCAAGGCAATTTGAAAGCAGTTCGTTATCTTATACAACATGGCGCTGAAATTAATATACAAAATAAAGAAGGCTCTACACCTATTATGTATGCAGCAAGAGGGGGATATTTAGATATAGTTAAATATTTAGTAGAGAATGGGGCTAAAATAGATATAGCTAATACATTTGGCTTTACTGCTCTTACTTATGCTACAGCATATGGTCATTTAGATGTAGTAGAATACCTAGTAGAGCATGGAGCTAAAATAGATGTTTTAGACTATGAGGATCACAATCTTCTTATGCTAGCTGCAAATAATGGATTCAATGACATAATTGAATATTTTATAAAGAAAGGTATAGATATTAATGCCAAAGATAAGAATGGTCTTACTGCACTTATGATAGCTACTAAAGCAGGTTATTTAAAAACAGTAAAATACTTAGTAGAAAACGGCGCAAATATAAATGAAAAGGATAACAATGGTTATACTGCACTAGATTATGCAAATATTACTAAAAACAAGCTTATTATAGATTATTTAAACTCAATTCCAAAATAAACATTTTTAATTAATGATAATGCAAATAAATACTATCTAAACTAGTTTTGAGCTAATAAGCTCAAAGATATATATGAGAACAAGCATAATATTGAAAAACAAATAAAATATACAAGCAGAGTACCTGAAAACAATATGTTGATTTATTAATCTTTCTTTAGAAAGAAAAGCTTTATTAACCGAAAGATTTAAAAAGGGTTAGCTTTTTAAATTGTTCATTATTTTGTATATGTTTTTTAAATCTCTTATTTTTATAATAAAATTGGTGATTTGGATGGCAAAGAAGAAGAGGAATGAAGAGCAAAAGAATGAAGGGCAACAAAATGCAAATCAATTAAACCAATGATTCTTGCTTCATTAATTAGATTGCACTCTTTATAACAGATATTATTTCTTCTTTCTTTTTTTCATCTGAGTTATCTACACTAAATGCAAGATTATGACCACCAATTAATATTCCCTTCTCTTTTATATTCTTTATTATATTATTAGCTATATCTTCTATTGTCTTTGATACACGCACAGAAGAAAACTTTTTAGTAAGTAATATTAATATTATGGGTTTTTTGCTAATGCTCTCTAATTTCCAGAATATGTAAGATGCAAACTTACCTGATGGTGGATACGGATCATTATCTTTTATCTTTTCAAAATCTAATATAAAGAGATTAGCTTTATTGCTTTCAATCTTTTTTATTATCTTAAATGCCCTCTCTTCTAGTTCCTCATATCTCTTGTTTGAATACGCATATATTTCTTTTTTTTCATATTCATCTAAATTTGATATTATTTTTGGGGTTACAAAACTTGATCCAACTATCTTTGGATAAATAGCTATTAAGTCATAAATCTGGCTTTCAAATAAAAGATTTTTGTCTTTAGGTGCATATATGCTAGAGTCTGCTATCAATGATATATACGCAAGTTCTTTATTATCTACATGAGAAAATGCATGCATTACTACATTTGCTAACGCACCAGCTGTATAATCAGATTTACCACCAAAAAGTAGAGGATTTATATAATAATTATTTGGTATGTTGAATTCATCAATTTTGTGATGATCTATCCAAATAATATCAAATTTCTCTAATGCATTATTAATCACATTATTGCTTTCTTTTGTTGTACCAAAATCTATTATCACAAATAGTGGCTTTTCTATGCTAGATACATTGCTAGCTATGCTACTACCTAGCTCTATATCGCTTTGCTCTAAATTTACTCCTTTATGGGGCAACCATGTTATTAAGTTATCTATAGGATAAGAACTAAACATAGATTTTAATGAGGTATAAATAGACATTGCCCCAGAAAGTCCGTCGCCATCTTGATGAAAATTTATTATTATTGGTGCTGTATTTATAATTTTCTTTAAGAATAATCTTCCAATAGTAAGTATGTTGCTCCACATTTTAGTAGTAATATCATCTAGCTCTGGAATTCCCAATCTATATGGCTCCTTTATCAACATATTTTCTATATACTTATTAACTTCTCTATTCCATTGCTCATCACTTATTAACTCACCTAGATCTTGTTTAAAATGCATATGTTTATCTGTATCAAATCCATAGTATTGATTATTTCTAAAATCAAAACTATTTAACTTCTTCATAAATAAGCACTCAAGTAAAATTATAGAATTGCATTAAGCATAGATTCTTATATTTTGTATTATTGATTTCATAGCATATACTAGAATTCTTATACTTATATGCTAGAGAAGCCAAACATAGAGATGAATAATTGCCAGTTAAATTGAAACAATCGCTTGTTGTATTTGCAATACTAATTTTATATAAGTTTATTATTGATGAACATGCAGAGATTGGTATATTACCTTTATTGCAAGCTTCAAGTATAGCGCTAGAGTTTAAAGTAAGGTTTTTTATAGTAAAGTTAGTAGTAGCATTTATTGCTAAGTAATTGCATGTTAGATTAAAAGGCCTACCAAGATTTCTACAAAGAAATGTATTATTTGTAATTTGACTCATTATGTATATGCATGTAGAATTTAAAGGAATAGAGCTATTAGATGATGCAAAGACACCAGCTATAGGGCTTAGTAGAAATAAGTTTTTTGTATAATTCTTATAAGCACCAACTGTTCCATTTAGCATATAGCAATAAGTTACATTCTTATTATTTAAGGCATAATATAATCTAAATACATTCTTACATAGTGATTGATTAGTAGCATAGTTACATAGCGTTATATTCTTATATTCTAAACTCATATTCGTTATACATTGTGTTGGATTGTTTAGAAAAGAGCAATAGGTTATGTTATCCTTTTCTAATGCAAGACTATAAATACAAGTATTTTTCATATTGTATGTTAGATATTTACAATAGGTTATATTCCCTGTTTTGTTTGCAAAATACATATAGCAATATGGCTTAGTTTGATTGCTAATCAAATTACATATGCTTGCATTATTAGTACTCTCTGCTAAGCCAAGTAAGCAAGAGTCTCTATTACCTATAAGTAATGATTCGCATTTTTTGATAGGTGACTCGCTAGAGGCATTTAAAATTAAAATATAAGATATTGCTAATATTATTAGTATTAAAACTAATCCAATAAATGCTTTCTTAATATTGCTAATCCCTTCGCTTTCTTTCATTAATATTTCTTATGTTAAAAAACTTTAAATTAGTTATTCGGGGCCAGCAGTCAATATGCTAAAGCCATCAGGGGTTATCTCATAAGGAGCTGCATAGAAGCTATGCTTATTACCCCTCATCTTTATTATTTCAATGGTAAGTATTGCCCTTCCTTCTTCACCTTCATACGTCTCTCTTCTTTTCATAGCTATAAATCCATCAAACAAAAAGGCATCTGGTGTAGTAACAAACTGTATATTATCTTCTATGTTTTCTTCTAGTATGTATATACTAGTAACACCCATATCTCTAAATCCACCTAGTAATGAAAGAATTGACTTCCTATAATTTATTCCTGTTTTTAGTATCATTCTTAATGATGAAAGTGAATCAATAGCAACTAGATTTGCTTTATATGAGTTTATTATCCCCTCTATCTCACTTACTATCTTGCCAAAATCATAATTAGATCCTTCTGATGTTACCCCTAACATGCTACTTATTTCACTGCCAGTTACTACCATAATATTCTTTTTTATTAGGTCATCAATATTGTTTTCTAAATTTGAAAATGCTGCTTTTGCATTTATTATTACCCTCTTTGGATCTTCTTCAAGTGCAAAAAATACAGATCTATTGCCATTCATTGCATTCCTAAGCAAGATCTCAAATGAAAGCAGTGTTTTACCAGTACCTGGCCCTCCAACAAGCAGGACTTGATTTGTCTCTGGTATACCACCACCAAGAAGTATATCCAAACCTTCTACACCAGTCTTTAAAAGTTTTATCATATTAGTCTTTAGTAATATTATCTTTAAAATTGTTTTGCTAATAAAGCAAACTAAGATTATTAAAACTTAATATACAAATATTCTTTATGAATAAGAGGTATTTAGTCGTTGGATTAATATTTCTTGTAGTGAGTATAATAATGTTTATAGGAAGTAGTATCTTATTTGTGCCAAATCTAAATTCTAGCGGAAGCTATTATAGAATATTAAGAAACCTAAGCATAAGCAAAGGTTCTCCTTTTATCTTCAATGCACTTGTTCAAAGTCCTTCTATTGCAATAGTTAGAGGAATAGCAAGTAAACCGATTAATTTTGTTTTAGTAAATACAAGTTATATAAAATACAATATATCATATGCAATAAAGAATGCATTCTATATAAGAAATAATACCGCAAATTTCAGTTTTGCAAACTTCAATTCAACTAATATCTCTAAACTATATGAAAATTTCTCAATAATATTAATAAATAAAAATAACATCTCCTCTACTGTAAACCTCACTGTTTTTATATTGCCTTATAGCGCTATTTCTTCTTTCATTTCTACCTCTTTTGGACCTTTGATGGCTATAGCTATTATTAGTATTATTTTATTCATAGCAGGAATTGCACTAATAATAATTGGCTTAATCAAAAAGGATAAACTTGCTTATCAAAAAAAGAAAGAAAATGAGGAAAAAGAGATATACGAGATGTATAAAGAAATAGATAATAAAAAAGAAAGAAAGAATAAGAGTAAAAAAGGCAAAAATATTTAATTAGAACTATACTAATGATTATTATGGATGAATTAGAAGAAAGAATAGCAGGCGAGATAACTTTATCTGATGCGCCTGGCACAACGATGAAAAAGTGGCGGGAACTCTTTGGCATTTCTCAGATAGATCTTGCAAAATATTTGGGGATATCTCCATCTACTATAAGTGACTATGAAAGTAATAGAAGGAACAGCCCTGGTGTTGGTGTAATAAAGAGATTTGTTAAAGCATTAATAGATATAGATAATGCTAATGGTGGTCATGTTGCAGCGAGTCTGAAAAGACTAAGTAATAAAGAAGATCAAGGTGATGTATACTTAATACACGATTTCTCCGCACCGATTGATGGAAATGATTTTGTAAGGATGATAGAAGCAAAAATTGTTGCATCTCCAAATGCAATAGATAAAATAAAGGTCTTTGGCTATACTCTGCTTGATAGCATTAGAGTAATTACAGAGATATCACCTAGCGAGTATCCTAAATTGTTTGGCTCTACAACAGAAAGGGCATTTATATTTGATAAAGTAACAACAGGGAGATCACCTATGGTTGTAATAAGAGTAGCACCAATAAAACCAAAAGTTGTAGTAATACCAGGATTAGAAAGCGTAGATAGATTAGCAATAAAGATATCACAGATAGAGCAAATACCATTGCTCACTACAAAATTGAATATAGAAGAGATTAGAGTAAGATTAGATAGGCTATAATTACTTTATTACTACTTTATCGCTTGTAATTTCTATTATTCTCTCTACAGGATAGCTTATCTTACTACCAAAATTTGTTTGTATTATTATCTTTTTCCTTTTCTTATCAAATCCAAGGACCTTTCCTATATTGGCACCTAACTCATTAAGCAATAATTTATCTTTAACATTATGTTTACTTACTACTTTCTTCTTTATTGAATTTGATATATAATAAGATGCTATGCCTATTAACAAACCTATTATTGTATATAGCAAAAATGTGCTAAAGTATATCTGTCCTATTATCCAAGCAGCAAATGTATATAATATAAACCATACACCAATTGCATATCCAACATACATACCATAATTAAATCCTCTAAACATGTAGTTAGAATGTCTTACTTCTATTATCTTTCCAACTAAATAAAGAATAAGCGCAGTAGGTAAAATTATAAGAAAACCTTCTATACCATAAGCGAATGAGATAAGTTTTGAATGATAATAGAGCTCATATAAATATGTATTATAACCAACCAAAAGAGCTATAATAAAAAATAAAAGCGATAATACGAAGAATAGAAAACTAGGCTTTTCTAAACTAAAGTCTCTAAATGATAATATCATCTTTTCTTCAAACCCAAAGCCCTTATAAATAAAATAAAGGCTTATCAATGCCACAGGAAATGCCCACCAAGAAAAGCCAATTGTCAATAAATAACTTAATGCAAATAGTAATAATATAATACCAGGTATTCCAAATACAATCCTCGCATAATGTGGCTCTTTTAGTTTTTCCATTATTGTAAAATATGTGTTTTCTAGACCTTCTGCCTGCTTTATTCTAACCTCCTCTACATCATCGATTGGTATTCTAGATTCTACTATAGGCAATACTCTATTGTCACTTGCACCATCGCTCACAAAGATACATGCATCTGCTTTGTATTCTTTAAGAACTTCATCTAATTGTTTTGCTACCTCACTGCTTGCTTCAAAACCTTCTGTCTCTGCACCTGTAACAGTTGCTACGTTTACCATATAGCCCTCTTCTTTAAGCTTATCATATAAATTTACTGCATAAAACATAGTATTTGCATCAGCCTCTTCTGGATCAGCTAACGCTAATTGTGTAGCCGCATTTAGGTTTTGAACTCTACCAATTACAGGACCTTGTATCTTTGCCTTTCTATAAAGATCATTGTCTATATCTACAGCCAGAATGAGGTACCTCTTTTCTTTTTTAATTTCTTCTTTAGGCATTAATTCATATTAAGTACTTTAATATTTTAATCTTTTGTTTTAATATTGTTGGTTAAGGTTTTAGTGTATATAATTTGCAATGCATATTGCAATTTTGGCTAGCAGATATTCTCCTACGAATAAATTCATGATCCTCTTTGGCTTTAATGCCTACTTGGTTTGAAGATTCATGGTCGCTCTAATTCTCGGCGTTGCTATTTGATTAGTACAATGCTCCATTTGCATGCATCACTGTCTGCATGGTCTACATGAAATCTGCCTATCAATAAAAAAGTAATTACTAAAAACTTATGGTGGACTATAGCCATTTTCCCAAGTAGAAACCCAAATAACGTTATTTGCTTGTCCATTATAATTATTTCCACTATAATCATTTGCATTTCCATTCAATGGATACCAAGCAACAAGATGTTTTAGGTCTATAGGTGCACCGCCTATGCCTTCTTGATATAGAGCTTGGATTTCGTTTGCTGAAAGAGAAGTGTTGTAGATCTGTGCATCGGCTACATAACCGTTGAAATAAGACCCTGTATTTGACCT
>JAGDXY010000007.1:0-649 GCA_023256495.1 Microcaldota archaeon | reverse complement strand
CTGTAGTCGTTTGCGTTGCCGTCCATTGGATACCATGCCACAAGCCCGCTTGAAATAGGAGGAGCAGAAATTCCTTCTTCAAATATTTGCCTTATTTGGCTTGGTGTTAGCGCGGTATTATAAACTTGCACGTTTGTTATTGAACCGTTAAAAGAAGGTCTCCCGAATAGGTACCCTTCGGTTCCTATATCAAATGCAGTAGGACTTATCTGATACGTTCCCGATAAAGTAAAAGACTGGTTAAGCTCATTTTCGTACATTACTAAAGTGGTTCCAGAAAGAGTATAAGCGACAAAAGTCCAAGTATCCTTAGGAACAAAAAACGAACCAAAGTTACCTCCGTCATTTCCACAGTCATCAAGATATAATTGATCATTAAGCACTGCGAGATGTTCAAAAGGACAAGTCCAATCTATACCAAATATCCCTTCCCAGTTGCCAGTATTACCTTTGTAATATATCCATGCAGATACTGTTACGGGGTTTGTATTTGGTATAGCAAGTTGTGTGCTTCTTGCAATGTATTGTCCAGTTTGACCACTAAACTGTGCCACGTATTCCGGCAGCTCACCCTGACATTCGCCCTCAAGACTTATGAATTGAGTTGATCCTTGGCCATATGGTCTATAAACTTGGCAAGAGCCAGGCT
>JAGDXY010000008.1 GCA_023256495.1 Microcaldota archaeon | reverse complement strand
ATTTGAACCCGGGTCTTTGGCTTGGAAGGCCAAAGTCCTACCAGGCTAGACTACGCTCGCACCTTTAAATAATTTTGTCATTTTTATTTAAATAATTTTTGTAAAAGATTAGTTTGTATAATATATTTTAGTCTAAATATAATTAGACTATTGTCAAAATAAATCATATTATTAAAACAATTATTATAGAAAGAAAAGAAAGGTGTAAAAATGTATGAATCAATTCGACGTGATAGTGTAAATAGATTAGATGAAAATAAGAAATTAGGTATAAAAGAGGTATCATTATATCTTGGAAGAAATAGAATAGAAACAGAAGAAAAGGTCAAGACTATAAGAGATAATCCTGAAAAATATAAACAAGGTTTAGGTATAGATGCTACAAGAGCACCTATGGAATACTTTTCCAGTGAAGATTATGGATCTATTGCAGCAGCTCAAATAATAAGTAAAAGTAATAAAGAACCACAACTTATAATAGTTGCTACAGAAACGTCAAAAGATTTATCAGAAAGTAGTTTTATAGGAATAAAAAAGAGAATTGAAATACTTACAGATAAGACTATAGATCCTATCTCTCTGCATGTACAATCTGCATGCGTATCTGGTATAATGTCAATTGCAACACTACTTAATACAAATTTTGAAGGAAATGCTATAATAATAACACATGATGCTGCATTATATAAAATGAGCACAGGTCCAGATATGACAGGAGGTATAGGAGGAACAGCATTAGAATTAGCAACAGGGGCTAGTGATAGTGATATAATAATAGAGAGAGGGTTTGCCACAACCTTGCCTGTACCTGATTTCACAAAACCAGTTATAATAGAGGATGAGAATGATGGAAAGGGCAAAGCATTCATATACCCTATTGTTTACGGAACATTATCCGAATATGCATATTTACTAGCGGTATATAAAGCATTAAAAAAGGCTGGAATAGAAGAGATAAATAATTATGAAGCATTTGTAAATAATTATGCAATAGCAGGCCATATTCCTTATCCAAAAATGTTAGACAAGGCTGTAGCTTATCTTCTAAGGCACTTTGCTCGTATTGATAAAGAAACACGGGATAGATTAACAAAAGAAATGGGTTCTTTTGATGAACCAAATATAGATAATATAGAAACACATGAAGAATCCCTTGAAATATATATAGAATTCATTGGCTTATATAGCAATTTATTAAGGAACAAAGAAGCGAACAAAGAACCAAATATAAAATTGCTTAAAGAATCTATAAAGGAAGAAATTGAATCAATAAGCAAAAAACATAATATAAAAAATGGCACGCTATATAATGCAATTGTTAAAACATTAGAAGAGGTAGATAACTCAAACAATTTAAATGAACTAATTGTTGCAATGAATCCAGTAAAAGGGGTATTTGATGAATTTATAAGTAAAGATGAAGCATTTATGAAAAAGATAAGATCTACAAAAATATTTAAAGAAACAAGAGAGGAATTGATGCTAGATTATTCTACAGCGTTATCTAAAAATACAGGTAATATATATACAGGCTCCTCTATCTTATCGCTAGCAAGTCTAATATTATATGCTTATCAAAATGAAGAGGTAAAAGAGAAATTAAATAAGAAAAAGATAATATGGATAGGTTATGGTAGTGGAAGTCAGGCTGTAGTGCTTATAGCAAGAGCAAGCACAGAAGCAATAAATAGAATTGGAAAGGATATAGAAGAACAATTAAAGGCACATGAAATTATAACAAAGAATATAACTGCAGAAGAATACAAAAGCATAAGAGAAAAAAATGCAAAAGATATACCTATAGGTATAATACCACAAGAAAGATTAAAAGAAGAATATGAAGTTTATACCAAAGCAAGAGAAGAAGTAAAAGCAGCATATGCTAAAAAAGTTAAAGTTTAATTTTTTCTATTTTTGTTTTTATATCTTTATATCTAATTCTTAACATCGATTCAAAGTACTTTAAGTTTCTTTCATTCTCATCTTTTAGAGCCAAAAATATAATGTTTTTTATTCCAAGTCTTTCAATACCTATTTTTATATCTGTTAGCACCAAATCTGTTCTCGCTTGAATAATATATGTGCCAAATGGTTCTAGATTCAATTCATTAAAAATTTCTTTGTATATTGGTTTGTATGGGCTTGTAACTAATAATATATGCTCATTCTTATCTTCTTTTGTCTCAATCTTATTTATATCTATAAAATCTACTTCAATATCTAAATAGTTGAAGAGCTCATTCAATCTATTGAACATTATCTCTTTGTTTTTCTCTTCTAGATTTGAATCTTTAAAAGATAGAAAGTGGTTTGTTAATAAATTATCTATATCGCTATCTCTTTGTTTACCCTCTAAACTACTCTTAACGACCTTCATGGCACCGCAATCAGTATGTGGAGCTATGACTAATTTATCTACATTATGATCATTTACAAATTCTTTTAGTTGTTGCTCTATCCCATATACATTTGCACCTGCATTTCTAAATACAAAAAAATCGCTATATTTACTCTCTATGTAATTATTTAATCTCCTATCCATGCAACTAATCAATACTTTACTCATAAGAACACCTAAATTTGTAGATTATCTAATTTAGTAGCCTCTTTTGAAAGCTCATCATATCTTAGCTTTGCATCATCTAAAGGCATAGGTACTATATGTTCGCTCTTTTTGTTTATTATATTAAATGGTGGTATTTTATAAGCATTTTTATTATCAAACATAAATCGCTCATGCTGCTCATTTGCTAGTTCTTCTTTCATGATTAGTATATTGAATTCTATGCCCTTTCCTATAAGTTCATTCTTTAAATCTAAATAATCCCTTTTAAGATCTTTACTAAGCCTTTCATTTGAAGAAAGCACATATATTTGCTTTATATTTTGATTGCCTTCTATGAGCCTATATAAGTTTTTAATAGCAACAGTATCAAAGTGCCTATCAACAATAAAGACATTACCATACATCTTACTAAATATCTCTTCTTTTAGTTTTATTAGATTTCCATATGGCTCTTTAGGGTTTATAGCCACAATCTTTGATCTTTTATGGAATATATTCTTTTGATGAAGAACATACTCTAGCTCTATATCTATAGCTATAATAATAGATGTAAATAATATTACTGCTATGACCAAAATGCTAGAAAATTGATACTCTTGAAACAAGAGTATATTTATTATTGCAAATAGAATAGAAAATGCTAGGTTTATTGGGGTATATCTCTTCATTTCACTATTTAATATATTCTTTCTGTTCTTAAACATAAAAAGGCTAGAACCAAATATTATAATAGCAGAGATTACGGCTATGATAGACATATCTATAGAAATTCTTAATAAAGAAAGTGTAGATAAAATAGAAAGAGCAAGTGTATTATTGCTTAATGTGTTTTGTGATGAACTGTTTACTCTTATTGAATAGACCCCATATACATTACCATATGCAAACTCAAGAATTCCAAAAAGATATATAGAAAACAAAAGGATTAATAAAGAAACAAAGGCTAAAAAAAATATAATTAATGAATTGGTATTCTTTACTTCATCCATAAATAAAATTAAGAAAATAAGATTTATCTTTATTTGCTATTAACTGCTGATAGGACATATTCCAAAAATGCATCCTCTGGTAAAGCACCTTCAAACGAAACATTATCATTGATTACTACTTTTGGTACTGCCATTACCTCATATTTATCTGCTAAGTCGCTAAACTCTAATGCTTCTATCATCATGCTCTTAACCTTATCACTTGACATAGCCATTTGATGTGCAATTCTAACTGCTCTAGGACAATATGGACATGTTGGTGTTACAAATACTTTTATCTCTACAGGCTTTTCTAAATTCTGCAAAGCTTTCTTGGTTTTATCGCTAAGTCTTGTAGTATTCTTTGATGCATCTATTATATCTTCTAGTAATGCACTAAATTCATATCCTGCTGGAATTCCAAAATAAAACGCATTGTATATCTTCTTTCCACCTATGACAATTGCTGGAGTGCCTATAATACCTAAGAATTTAGCCTCTTTCTGGCTTTCATTTATATTATATGTTGTTATCTTTATCTTATCATTGCTAAGTTTTGCTAATTCTTCTAATAAATTCTTTGTTTCTTCACAGTAGGCACATTTATCTTTAGAATCCACAAATAATAATATATTTACTGGATCCTTAAGTTCCTTTGAAAACAAATCTTTTATATAATTTGCATCTTTTTCAGAGATAATTCCCACTATATCACCTAAAATATATAAAATATTTATGCAATAAAGATATATATAGATGTTTGATAAATTTATTTAGGGGGCTCTTGGCGCAACTGGTAGCGCGTCCGCTTTGCAGGCGGAAGGTTGCGGGTTCGAATCCCGCAGAGTCCATTTGGTGAAAAATATGTTTAATATAGATCCAAATACAATAAAGCAGATAGCACAGAGATTAGGAATAAAAACAAATGAGATCAGAGCTGATAAAGTAACTATTGAAGGAAAGGACTTTGTAATAATTATAGATAATCCTACTGTTGTTGAAATAGACGCAAAAGGTGTTAAGCAGTATCAAATAAGCGGTGATATAAAAATAGAGAATAAAGAAATTGAAATAGCTCAAGATGATATAGACTTTATAAAAAATGAGACAGGGATTAATGATGAAGAAAAAATAAGAAATACATTAAAAGAATGCAATGGAGACATTGCATTAGCTATAAAGAAGCTAAAAGCTAATACTCAATCCTAAATAATTGAATATGGGGTATCTTTTCTATATAAACTATATCGCTCTCTTTTGCTAAGCCCTTATTAATTACTATACCTATTGAACGTTTGCCAACAATGTTAGCGGTAAAAAATGAAACATTTAATTTATTCTTTGCCTCATCCTCACTTATTAGCTCGCCCTTATAAAAATCTGCATATTTCTCTAGATCCAATTCTCTTTTCTTATCTTTAAATTTTTTCCCAATTAACTCTGCATCACACATAGCTATAATATAACCTTTTTCACTAGATGTAATTTTAAGATATATCATATTTTTACCCATATTTATAGAAGAAGAAAAATGTGGTAGAATAAAATATAGCAAAGATGAATAACCAAGAAAAACCTTCTATATTATCATTTGATATTGCTAATATACTCAATATAAATAACAATAATGAAAATGCTATTTCTTTCCTTGCATTTCTTACTGCTGAAACAAATCTATGAACCTTATTATTGCTTTGATCTTTCACCCAACCTTTTCTAGGATTTAGATTAAATAATGCAGCAATAGCTGCTTCCGTTCTTATTATAGCTAATGAGAAATTTAATAGATAAACCATTATACCATATCTAAATGATTTAAAGTATATTCTAGATACTATTATTGGCGCTAAAAATGAAACAAATAATGCAATTATTCCATAAAGCTCTAGCTCTGGTTTCATATATTGCGGATTGAAGATAAATGGCAATGGTATCTTTTCAAAAGGAAATGGTGAAAAGACTATAAAGATTGATAATAAGCTAAATAAAAGCAATATCACTGATAAATAGTTTATTCCAAAACCAAGGCTAAAATAATCTACATAATCTATAAACTTTTTTATCTTTTTAAAGTTCAAAATATAATGTTTAAGGAATTTTGTATCACCATAGTTATATCTCCATTGCTGCCTTGCAAAGCCCATGAATGTTCTTATAGGCTCACCATAAGCATATGCCTTTGGAACATAAATACCTTTAAAGCCATTTATTCTTGCTTTGAAAGAGAAGAATGTATCTTCTACTAATTCAGTAGGAAAACCTCCTATCTTATCTAAAACTTCCTTTCTTATTATTCCACAAGAACCTGCAAATATAGAAGTATTTCTAGAGGCTCTAGATGGCTCTATAAAACTAAAGAAAAACATGTTGAATAAATTTATTGATTGAGAGAATATGTCTTTTGTATTTTTATATCTCTTCTCTGTTTGAACATATGCTACTGATTTATCATCAAACAAAGGCAAAAGTTCTTTTAAGAATTTTAGATTAGATAGATACTCATCTGCATCAAATATTGCTATAAACTCTTCTTTTGAATACCTTAGCATATTATTTAATGCACCTGCCTTAAATCCTTCTCTATTTTCTCTATGTATATAAACTATATTGTTTTCTTTTGCAAACCTACTAAGTTCATCTACTATATCTTTATTTGATGAATCATCTAACAAATAAATTTTAAGCCTGTTTTTTGGATAATCTACTTTCTTTAATCTAAGAAGATTTTTCTTTACCATTTTTGGATCTTCATTATAAGAAGGCATTACTATAGCAACTTTAGGATATCTCTTAAGTTTTTTATTGCTTAATTTTATTTTTTTGAATTCTCTCTCATAATTGTATGAATCATAGTAAGAGAAAGCACCTAAAGTGTTGAAAAAAGATGCAACTATAGTAAGCAATAAAAAGATAAAAGCTATAACCAAGGTAGAGAAGTTATTTGATAATTTTATTAGATAAGCTGCAACTACAATGCCCAATATATCAAGGAATATAACTAAAGGAAGTGTTAAGAACCTAATAAACTTCTCTTTATCCATCTTTATTCCTCTATCTCAACTATTTGTCCTTGACCTATGCTATTGGGAAACTCATCAAATTTTATTATAACAAATTGGTCTGTATTATCTACATCTATTACTTTACCATGCCATTCTTTGCCATTTGAATCTATATACTTAACCTTTTTGTTTTTCAATGAATTTATATCAACATTTTCTTGAGGAATTGCAACCATTCTCTCTTCATCTACAGATGCAACAACGCAATCGACCATGCTATCATGACCCTTTAGATTTTTATTAATTATTAAATTCATAAGATTAATAAATATTCTATTTTTATTAATATTAATGCTTGAAATATTGCTTTATGGAAGAGGCGGCCAGGGTGTTGTTACTGCAGGTGAGCTATTAGTAAGAGCATATGTAAGTGAAGGTAATTATGCACAGTCAATACCTTTCTTCGGTGGCGAAAGAAGAGGTGCACCAGTATTTTCTTATGTAAGACTTAGCGACAAGCCAATATATTTGCATAGATCTATATATGAGCCACAAATGACAATAATATTTGAACCTTCATTAAAAAATACAATAAAGATAATGGGCGATATTGTAGTAATAAATAGCAATGCTCCAGAAAAACTAGCACAGAATACATATTATGTTGATGCAAACAAAATTGCAAGAGATATAAATTTGGTTATTGCTGGTTGGGCTGTAGTAAATACTATTCTTGTAGGAGCAATAGCAAAGGTAACAGGCTTATTCTCATTTGACTCTTTAGATAATGCAATAAAGAGTTATTTTCCAGAGAAGTATGTTCAAATTAATTCAAATGCTGCAAAAAAAGGTTTTGATGAGGTGAAAAAAATTGAATGATAAAAATTTTGATTTTGCTATATCAATACCTAGTAAAGGCTCTGGTGGCAAAACAGGACTATGGCGTACTAAAAGACCTGTAATAAATTATGACAAATGCACAAGATGTAGATTCTGCATAATTTTCTGTGTTGAAAATACAATAGATGAAAAAGAAAACCACTTACCAGAGATAGATTATGATTATTGCAAAGGTTGCGGGGTATGCGCTAATGTATGTCCAGTAAATGCAATAGAAATGAAAGATGAGGCAGAAGTATGAAGACTATAACTTCTCTTGTTGGTAATCATGCAGTTGCATATGCAGTAAAGCAAGCAAAACCAAATGTATTGGCTGTCTATCCAATAACACCACAAACTACTATGTTAGAAAAGCTTGCTGATTATGTATCTAGTGGTGAATTAAAAGCAGAACTAATAAAGGTTGAAAGCGAACATTCAGCTATGGCATCTATTTTTGGAGCTGCATTAGCTGGAGCAAGAGTTTTCACAGCAACTGCCTCACAAGGCTTACTTTATATGGGTGAGATGATTTATTGGGTTGGTGGAGCACGTGTGCCTCTAGTTGCTGCTATTGCAACAAGAGCAATTGGTGCACCATGGAGTATATGGGATGACCATGAAGACTTCTTAACAAAAAGAGATGCTGCTTGGATACAATTAATGGCACAAAATGTACAAGAAGCCTATGACCTAACTATACAAGCTTTTAAAATATCAGAAGATAAGAAAATAATTGCGCCATGTATGCTTGGATTTGATGGATTTATATTAACGCATACTATGGAAAGGCTAGAGCTATTAGATGATAGTAGTGTAGATAATTTTATAGGAAAAAGAGATTTCTCAATAATAGATTTTGATAATCCAGTAGGTATAGGAACAGTAGCAGGACCTCAAACATATATGGGCTACAAATATTCTATAAAAAAGGCTTTTGATGGAGCAAAAGAGAGGATAAAAGAGATAATGAAAGAATATAGTGAAATAAGCAATATTGACTACCAACCTATAGAATGCTATAAATGCGATGATGCTGATTACCTAATAGCTGCTATGGGTGCATGGAGTGGTGATGCAAGAGTAGCTGTAGATATGCTAAGAAGCGAAGGTAAGAAAGTAGGATTAATTAGAATCATAATGTTTAGACCATTTCCTAAAGAAGAAATTAGCAAATATATAAAAGGAAAAGATATACTTGTACTCGATAGGGATTATTCTTTTGGTTCTGGTGGTATATTAGCAAATGAAATAAAGAGTATCTCATACAATCTAGATTCTAAAATTTATAGCTTAATTGCTGGACTTGGCGGAAAAGATGTTTCTGAAAAAGAAATCAAGACATTAGCAGAGAAAATGATAAATAAAGAACTTGGTGATGAAGAATGGCTAATGTAAATTATATGCTTCGTGGAACTGCTGCTTGTCCCGGTTGTCCTATACCTAGAGAACTAAATAACATACTTGAGATAGCTGGTAAAGATACTGTGCTTGTAGTACCTGCAAGCTGCTCAACTATAATTATGGGTGATGATATACATGGTATGCCATCAGTAGTACCTGTGGTTCATAGCCCATTTGCAGCGCCATCAGCAATAGCATCTGGTATAAAAGCAGCTATGAACCAATTAAATAAAAAAGGAAATGTTATAGTATGGGCTGGTGATGGTTCTACTGGTGATATCGGCTTTGCATCTCTAAGTGGTGCTGCAGAGAGAAATGAAGATATAATCTATATATGCTACGATAATGAAGCTTATATGAATACAGGTATACAAAGATCTGGACTTACCCCTAGAGGAGCTTGGAGCACAACAACACCTGAAGGAAAAAGAGAATTTAAAAAGCCTTTGCCATTTCTAATGATGGATCATAAAATACCTTATGTTGCAACGCTCTCAATAGCATATCCTTTTGATTATGAAGCAAAGATAAAAAAGGCAATGACAATAAGTGGCTTTAGATATCTTCACATATTATCTCCATGTCCGCCTGGCTGGAGATTTGATCCAAGCTTAACAATTGAGATTGCTAAACTGGCTGTTGAAACAGGTATATGGCCTTTAATGGAATATGAAAACAACAAGCTAAAATTAACTGGCCCTAGTATATTGCTAAAAGATAAGAGCAAAAGAAAACCTATAGAAGAATATCTAAAATTACAAGAAAGATTTAAAGAGTTAAGTGATGAAGAAAAGAGGTTATTAGAAGAAGATATAAATGCTATGTGGCTAGAGATAGAAAGAAGAATGAGCTAAGGCTGAAACCAATCTATTTCATAATAATTATTTTTGCTTGCTTCTAGTTTAATCTCCCTAAGCTTATAATATGTTACTGCCGTTTCTCTATCTGCTATACCTAATATTAATTGTAATCTTAATTTCTTTGCTTCTCTCATTATGCTAGATATCTCTTTTCCTCCTATCTGCTCTTCCTCACCGAAAGAACGCATTGCAAATTTTGGCTTACTTATATTTGGTGTATCTGCAACACTTCCATGCCTATAAAATAGAATAAAATCTATATCCATTTTCTTTTGCTTTATCTCTTTTGGTACCGCTAGTATAAATGTCTTTCTTACTGAATGAGCTACCCTTACTACCCTAGCCCATTCAGATATTAATAACTTGGCTTCTGGTGGAAATACGTGTAAAAGGTGCATAGAGTGTATATGCTTGCCTGCATTTGGTCTAGTACCTGGTTTATATATTCTAAAATGAGTTCCAAATTTAAAGCCTGTTTTTACTATATATCCTTTGCTACGCCAATCTTTATAGACATTATAAATATAATCAAAGAACTCTATTCTCTTTCTAGCTAAATTTAATACCTTTTCTTTTGAATAATCTAGTTCAAGCACATTATTATCTATTAGATAAATTGTCTCAAAGATATCAAGCTTGTTTAATATTCCACGTTCGCCAGATTTATAAACACCATACTGACCTAGCCAATATTTATCATAGAGCTCTTTTCCTAATTTCTTGTCATCTATAACAGAAATGAGATCGCCAGAGAAAAATAATCCTTTTACTTTGTATTTAGGCAATGTAAATTTGTACTTTTTATATATCTTTACTATATTCTTTTCTTCTCCTTTTGTTTTATCTTCTCTTATTATTAATCCTCTATCCCGCCAATCTTTGTATGTAATGTATTTTGCAAGAAATCTATCGTTCTTTGAAAATCTAGAAGCTAATTCATTAAATGATATAGGCTTATTGTTAGAATAGCATATAGCATTTCTAGAGTCTATCAAATACAATGTCTCAATTATGCTTAGCTTATCTCTATTACCAAAGAATCCTTTTTTAATCTCGTCTCTGCTTTTATTATCTATAGGCAAAGCATTCCATTTTGATGCAGTTTTAAGATAAAGCATAAATATACTTCCTTTTTTAATTTAATATAATTTACTGGGCCCGTAGCTCAGCTTGGTCAGAGCGCCTGGCTCTTAACCAGGATGTCGTGGGTTCAAATCCCACCGGGCCCGTAATAATAGAGATTTCTAATTTGTCAAATGAATAATTAAGCCAATAATATAAGATAAGCTAATATTGACGCACTCAATGAACAAAGAATATTGCTTGTGTATTTATTGCCATAGCCTTTTTCTTCAAAAACACCAGCAATAGAATCTACTATACTTCCAAAAAGTCCTAGAATGGTAGAGATTATTACTAGGTATATACCAAAAGGGATTAAGACTATACTAATAAGGAATGAGCCTAACAAGCTAGCGAATATACCTAAAAGAGTTACACCACCAGATGTACCTTTTTTTACTTTTTTAAAATTCAATATAGATCTAGGTATGCCATCTAATACACCTATTTCACTTGCAAATTTATCTGCTGTAACTGCTGCAACGCTCACTACATATACAAATATAAGCTCTATGCTAGGATTAAAGTAATAAGCTATTGAAACAAATAGCGGCACTATTCCATTCGCTACTACATTCTTCCAACTCCTACTCTTTTCAAACAATTGCATAGAACTCTTTGCCTTAACACCATAATAAGTTACAAATGAAGATAGGACTAAGAATAGTAGCATAATAAGCAAAAAAGATATGCCACCAAAGATTAATAATAATAAGCCAAGTACTAATGCAGAGCCAATTCCTTTTTTGTCTAATGTAAATAGTGTTCTCAATTTAATCTATATCTCTTCTACTTTAATTATTTAATAATTTTCATATTTTAAAGAAATGCTTTTAAGCTTTGCAATTTTTAAGCTTAGTAATATGAACTTTTCAGAATTAGCAGAATATTATAATAAACTAGAGCAGATCTCATCGAGATTAGCAATGATTGATATATTAACGGATATGTTTAAAAAGGCAAGCAAAGAAGAGATTAGACCTATCATTTACTTAACACAAGGCGTTTTATCACCACCATTTGAAGGTTTAGAAACAGGCATTGCAGAAAAATTTGCTGAAGAAGCAATAGCAAGGGCTACAGGCTATAGTAGAGAGATTGTAGAAGATGAATTCAAAAAGACAGGTGATCTAGGCTTAGTTGCAGAGAAGTTTGTTAAAGAACAAAAGATAAAAAAGATAGAAACAAAACCATTTAGTATTATAGATGTATTCAATACATTTAGAAAGATAGCTAGTATAAGTGGAGAAGGTAGTCAAAAACAAAAAATTGATTTGTTATCTGGATTAATAGCAAATGCAAATCCATTAGAAGCAAGATATATAGTTAGATTTGCACTAGGTGAGCTTAGATTAGGAGTAGGTGATGCAACAATATTAGAAGCATTATCAAAAGCGGTAACAGGCTCTAGAGACTTTAAAGAAAAACTAGAGCAAGCATATAATATATGTAGTGATCTAGGCAAGGTTGGTGAAGTATTTTTTAACGAAGGAAAAGAAGGTATAGAGAATTTTAAAATACAGTTATTTAGTCCTATAAGACCTGCACTAGCTGAAAGATTGCCTAGTGGCAAAGAGATTATGGAAAAGATGGGTGGTATAGCCAGTGTAGAAAGTAAATATGATGGTTTCCGTGCACAAGTACATATAGATAAAGAGCATAAAAGAGTAGAGATTTTTTCAAGGAATTTAGAGAGATCTACACCAATGCTACCAGATATAGTAGAAGCAGTATTAAAAGAATTAGACATAAAGAATGCAATTTTAGATGGAGAAGCAATAGCTTATAATGAAAGTGTTGACGAATTTCATCCTTTCCAAGAGACAATTACAAGAAAAAGGAAGCATGGTGTAGAAAAAGTAAGCGAGGAGCTTCCTCTCTATCTCTTTGCATTTGATATACTTTATTTAAATGATGAACCTATGATAGAAAAGCCATATAAAGAGAGAAGAGAAAAATTAGAAAAGATAGTGAGTGGGAAAGGAAGGATAAGAGTTACAGATAGAATAATTGCAAAGTCGCCAGAAGAGCTTGAAAAATATTTTGATGAAGTGATAGAAAAAGGCTTAGAGGGAATAGTAGCTAAAGACTTAAATGCGCCTTATGTTGCTGGGGCAAGGAAGTTTACTTGGATAAAGTTAAAAAGAAGTTATAAAGGAGAGCTCTCTGATACATTAGATCTTGTCATTGTCGGTTATTATCTTGGAAAAGGATCAAGGGCAGAATTTCAATTTGGTGGATTATTATGCGCAGTATATAATGAAGAGAGAGATATGTTTGAAACAATAACAAAGATAGGAACAGGTTTTACAGAGGAGATGATGAAGGATTTAAAAGAAAAACTAGAAAAAATAAGAGTAAATAAAAAGCCAGCTAGAGTAGATTCTTTGATAGAGCCTGATTTTTGGGTAGAGCCAAAATATGTGGTTACTGTCAGGGCAGATGAAATAACAAAATCGCCTTTACATACTGCAGGTAAAGGCATAGATGGATCAGATACAGGTTATGCACTAAGATTTCCAAGAATAGTAAGCAATGGAATAAGACCTGATAAGGGACCAAATGAAGCTACTACAACAAAAGAGGTCATTGAGATGTATAAAATGCAGAAGAAAATCGAGATAAAAGATAATACGTGACATTCTCTTACTGAAGTCGTGGGTTTTCTCACCCACTTTTATAAATAGCTTTCATATTTACCCGCTCTTCCTTATATTTTTGCTAAAATTTTTAAATAATTACTTTATAATAATTAATGAGGCGATCAGATGGTAGATCTCTCTGCAAACGAGATAGAACCTATAAGCCAAATTAAAATAGTAACAATTGGGGTAGGCGGTGGCGGAAACAACACAGTAAACAGATTACTAAGTTTTGGAGTAAAAGGTACAGACCTAGTTGCTATAAATACAGATGCTAATCATCTCAAGATAATAGATGATAGAATAAAGAAAATACTAATAGGAAAAGAAATTACAAGAGGTTTAGGAGCAGGTGGTGATCCGGCAATAGGTCAAAAAGCAGCAGAAGCAAGTAGAGATGAGATAGAAGCAGCTATAGCTGGCGCACAGCTGGTATTTTTATGCGCAGGTATGGGTGGTGGTACAGGTACAGGTGCAGCACCAATAGTAGCA
>JAGDXY010000004.1 GCA_023256495.1 Microcaldota archaeon | reverse complement strand
TCTCTAGATCACTTGTAATTCCAAATTCAATATAAACAAAGAATTCATTATTTATTTTTTTCATTGTTATAGGAAAAGGTATTATATTTTTAATATTTTCAAATGTGTTTTTAATTTTATCTGGTATATCATTCATTAATAATTGATTATTCTTTTCTTATATTTATATTTTTCTTTTTATTAAAAGTTTTTAATATTCTTTTTGTAAATTCTAATTATTATGGATATAAATGAGTTAAAAGATAAGCTACCAAACGAATTACTAGAGAGTTTAAAGAATAGAGGTATAGAAAAGCTCACACCACCACAAGAGCTTGCAATTAAAAATGGTCTTTTAGAATCTAAAAATATTGTTATTTCAGCACCTACTGCTAGTGGAAAAACACTAATAGCTGAAATTGCGATGATAAAAACAACTATTTGGAATAAGAAAAAAGCTGTTTATATAGCACCTATGCGCGCTTTAGTTAGTGAGAAGTTTGATGAATTCAAAAAGAGCTATCCATTCCTTAAAGTTGCTTTGTCTATAGGTGATCTAGATTCTCTAGATCCTTGGTTAGAGTCATATGACCTTATCTTTCTTTCAACTGAAAAATTTGATAGTTTGATAAGGCATGGTATTTCTTGGCTCAATGATATTGGCTGTATAGTAATAGATGAGATACATATGTTAGATGATTATGAGAGAGGAGCAACATTAGAGATATTGATTACTAGATTAAAAAGAAGTTGCAAAAATGCACAGCTAATTGGATTAAGTGCTACTATAAAGAATGCAGATGAGATAGCAGATTGGCTTGATGCAAAGTTAGTAGTTAGCGATTATAGGCCAGTTCCATTATACAAAGGAGTATTAGTAGATAATAAGGTAATATATGGAAATGGTGAAGAGAATCTTTTAGGAACAAGCAAAAATAGTGAGTCTAGAATAGTTGAAGATACTCTAGAAAGGAATAAGCAAATATTGATATTTTATGCTACAAGGAGAAACGCAGAAAAAGCAGCAGAAAGATTAAGTGAGATAGTAGAGAAATATCTTAATATTAATGATAAAAAAGAACTAGAAGATGCTAGTAAAAAGGTATTGAATGTATTATCTAATCCCACTAAGCAGTGTGAAGCATTAGCTAATCTTATAAAAAAAGGTATTGCCTTCCATCATAGTGGCTTATTAAATGAGCAAAGGCATATTGTAGAGGAATATTTTAGAAAGGGCTTCATAAAAGCAATTTGTGCTACTACAACATTATCATTAGGTGTAAATCTACCTGCATTTACCGTTTTAGTAAAAGATACAATTAGGTATAGTGATTATGGACCAACAGATAGATTAAGTGTAAATGAAGTTATACAATTATTTGGAAGAGCAGGTAGACCTGCTTATGATAAATATGGAAGAGCTCTTATATTAGCTAGAGATTCTGATGATGTTCCTTTTCTATTTGATCAATATATAAACAATGATCCAGAGCCTATATCTTCAAAATTAGGTATATTGCCATTATTAAGAACACATATACTTGCATTAATAGCAAGCGGTTTTGTACATACAGAAGAAGCGCTAATAAACTTTTTGACTACAACATTCTATGGCTATCAATTTGGCAGTAATAAAGAATTCTTTTATAATATAAGAGAGATTATTGATGAATTAATATCATGGAATTTTGTAGAGAAAAGAGGTAGTATATTAGATGCGACAAAAATAGGAAAGAGAGTAAGTGAATTATATATTGATCCAATTACTGCAAAATGGATTATAGATACTTTACCTAAAATAAGAGATGATCTATCTGCATTATTTATGATAACAAATACTCTTGAGATGCGACCTTATGTAAAAGAAATTGATGATATAGTATTATTAGATAATTATTCTGATTTAATAGATTTTTCATTCAATGAAGAACCAGAGAAGGCATTCTCTACTGCTCTTATGCTTTTTGATTGGATAAACGAAAAGAAAGAGAATGAGATAACAGAAAAATATAATATAACCCCAGGCAACTTCTTTAATAAGATAAATAACGCTGATTGGCTTTTGTATTCTGCAATAGAATTAGCAAAGCTAATTAAGATAAATACTACGAAGCTTATTATTCTTAGAGCAAGAGTAAAATATGGCGTAAAAGAGGAGCTTTTGGATCTAGTAAGATTGGATTATGTTGGTAGAGTTAGAGCTAGGGCTATGTATATAAATGGTATAAAAAGCGTAAAAGACTTGAACAAAGAGAATTCTCTTGATTTATTATCTCATTTATTTGGTAAAGAAATAGCAGAAAAGATAATAAAGCAAGTATCTAATTAAAATTTTGTAAAGGAATTATCAACTAAATAAGAAACCAATATAAATATTTTCTTATTTAATCTATTAAGGCGACGGTGAAAAAATGGGACTATTTGGAAAGTTGGGTCAAGCCCTTGGTGTAAGTTCTACTTCTAGCGAGACAGTTAATATAGAAGAATTGATGACAACAGCTGAGATGGAGAAAGTAGATGCATTGCATGAGAGAGCAGACATGTATGTAAAGCCCTATGTAGTTGCAACAGAAGAAGAAGTAGCAAATGTAGAAGAGGAATTGAAGAACAAAAACATGATATTATTAGATATAACTGAATTAAACAAAAGACCTACTGTTAGAAATGCTGTATTATCAAGAATAAAACAATATGTAAACAAAATAGATGGGGATATTGGCCAATTGACTGAATCAATAATATTGATAACACCATCAAGAGTAAAAATACTAAAAAGAAAGAAGACTAGCTGAGTGCAGTTATTAAGGCGTGAATTTCGTTTTTGTTTAAATTTGAATATATAACTGCCTTTTTAAATGCTTCTAATACTAATCTTTTATTTCTTATATCCTTTCTTTTTTCTATATTCTTCCAAAATAATTTGAATAAATATTCTATCTCATCTCTTTTTGCATATTCGTTCTTTACCTTATATATTTTGCCTAGATTATTTTTTGTAAGCTCATATAGCAATATAGCTACTGAATGCGATAAGTTCAATACAGGATAATCTTTACTAGTAGGTATAAATACCACCATATCACAATCTTCTATCTCTTCTTTGCTTAGCCCTATATCATCTCTACCTATAAGCAAAGCTATATTCTTAAAATTACCTTCTTTTATCTTTTTTACTGCTTCATCGAGGGTACAAGCGCATTTCTTATTTTTAATAGCCTTTCTCCATATGCCTGTAGTTCCTATTACTATATCGCAACCCTTTACTGCATCTTTAATTGAATCATAGATCTTTGCATTTTCTATTAGATCAACAGCATGCTTTGCTAACATTTTTGCCATTTTACCATTTACTTTTACTTTTGGATTAACAAGATTCAGTTCATTTATGCCAAAGTTCTTTGCTACTCTAGCCGTATATCCTAAGTTGAATTGATACTTTGGTTCTACTAAAATAAGTTTTATCATATAAATCCTGTTATAGCTATTACTGCTAGCAAATTGACTAGCATATGTGCTATTATACTTGGGTATAATGAGTTTGTTTTCTTGAATACATAACCTGCTAGCAATCCAAAGATAAATGCAGCAATTACTTCAATTTCAAATGTAGAATCATAGCTTAAATGGAATAAAGAAAAGATAAAAGCACTTATGACAATTGCATATAATGTGGCTCTTTTACTATTTCTATTCTTATACCATGCCTCTATTCTTGTTATAAGAAATCCTCTAAAGAAAACTTCTTCATCTATAGGTGCTATAAACGAAGTAAATAAGATAAACCATAAAGGCATATTTTCAACTATAATGTTTGCATTTGTATTTATCTCCACATTGCTTATTACGCTTATGATAATTATTGCTATTTCCATGCTAAAAATCACAAAGAATAATAAAATACCAATGGCAATATGTGAAAACTTGAATTCTTTTAAACCTAATATCTTTACAATCTTTTTTCCATTATACCTTCTTGCTAAATATGCTATTGCCCCAAATAGCAATAGCAATGAAAGAGATACACTAGAAATTGCAGTATAATTTTTGTATTCATTATTTGACATCAAAATAGTTAGATTGCTTGTTGTAAATGCTATTTTTGGTGGTGTAAAAAATAGATATAAAAATATTAAAAGGGTTATATAAAAAAGCAAATAAGATATTGCCTTTATCATTTACTACCCTTATTTACTTTGAATTCTGTATAATGGCATTTTCCGCAAGTAAATCTATCCTTATGCTCTGCCATTCTAGAACCGCATTTTGGACAAAATTTTGAAGCAGGTTTATATTTAAAAGCTATCTCCTTTTCTTTTTGATTTTGTTTTTCAGCCATTATTCTTCACCTCATTTTGGGCCTTATTTTCTTCTTTCTTCTTTGCCTTTCTTTTATTAAATCTCTCTTTAAGATCTTTATTTTTATAAACATATATTATTCCTTTTGCTTCTCTTTTTCCATACTCTTGAAATACAAATAGCAATACATTATTTTTATCTACATTCAACTTATTGCTCAGCTCATTTAATAAGCTCTCTTTTGATGGTGTTGCATCATACTCCTTTATAATTGCTTCTATCTCTTCCCTCTCTAGCAAAGGATTGTCTTTTTTGTTTATTATTTTTATCTCCATAATTATTCACCTAATATTCTAGACAGTAGCCTCTTACCCATACTTTCTAATACCTCTACTTCCTGGCCTGCCTTTATCTTGTCTTTTAGCTCTTGTGGTATTGGTAATTCATAAGTTTCATAAGTATCCATATCCATAAGTTGTGCATTATCTCCTGTTATTGATACTACCTGTGCTCTTTTCTTTGTTATTATTGGTACATCTACATCTGATCCGCTTGGTTTTACTAATGTTCTTTTTTGATTGTCAAATAAACCTATAGCCACTATTCTTACTTTTGCTGATCCATGCTTTCCTGGTGCAGAGACATCCATCTCTACAATCTTGCATGGCTCATTGTCTATTAATATAAACTTTCCTTCTTTTAGATCCTTTGTAGTTTGATGTAATACCTCATCACTCATTATTCTCACCAAAATTAAGCATTAATTAATTTATTTCTAAGCTATAAATACTTTTCTATTTTGATTGAAGCTCAGCAATAAATATTTTTTCTAATTAATTAGATTTGTTATGCTAAATATAGATAATATATTAGAGAGCCTTACGGAAAAGGAAAGAATAATATTGTCTTATTTAGACAAAAGAATGAGTTTAGAGGAGCTAATAGAAAAAACAGGATTAGAATATGCAGATATATCAAGAAACTTATTATGGCTTAGCAATAAGAAGCTAATAAACTATATATCAAAAAAATCAAATGTTTATGTTATAACAAAATTAGGCAATATCTATAAAAAGGATGGCTTGCCAGAAAGAAGAATATTTAATTATTTAAAAGAAGTAGGTTTTGATTCTATAGATAATATAAGGGATATGCTTGGCTTAGATGAAAAAGAGGTAGAGGCTAGCATAGGTTTTCTTAAAAGAAACAATATAATCAATTTTGGCATAGTAAATGGAAAGAGAGTAGTTAAATTAGTTAATGAAGATGATAAGCCAATAAAAGCAAATGAAGATGCATTGAATAATCCAAACAATGCAAATAAAGATAATATAGAGCTATTGTTAAAGAGGGGATTGTTAGAAAAAGATGAAAAGAGCGAAATAGAAGTTGAGCTAACAGATTTAGGAAATGAAGTAAAAGAAAAATTATCATCTTATAATATTGAATTAATAGATTCATTGACTCCAGAGATGATCATTAATGGCTCATGGAGGGAAAAGAAGTTTAGAAGATTTGACATAAAGAGCATAGTGCCTAAGATATATGGTGGTAGAAAGCACCCATTATATTGGGTGATGGATCAAGTAAAAGAGATATTAATATCAATGGGATTTAGAGAGTTAGATGGTGATTGGGTAGTAAATACATTTTGGAATATGGATAGTATGTTTATACCACAGAATCACCCAGCTAGAGATGTACAAGACACATTTTATATAGAAGGCGTTTCTAAATTACCAAATGGCTTAAAAGAAAAAGTGAAGCAAGTTCATGAAAATGGATTGGATACAGGATCTAGTGGCTATATGTACGAATGGAGCGAAGAAGAGGCAAGAAGAATTGTTTTAAGGTCACATACAACTGCTCTTACTTTCTATACATTTTCAAAAGGAATAAAGATACCTGATAAAGCATTTACTATAGGCAGAGTATTTAGAAATGAAAATCCAGATAGTATGCATATGCCAGAGTTTCATCAGATAGAGGGTTTTGTTGTAGATAATGATATAAACATAAGGGATATGATTGGTTATTTTACAGAATTTTATTCTAAGTTTGGTATAAAAGATCTTAGGTTTAAGCCAACATATAATCCATATACACAACCTAGCTTAGAGATTTATACAAAATACTTGAATAGATTGATTGAGATAGGAAACTCAGGTATGTTTAGACCTGAAGCCCTTAGGCCATATGATATAAATGCAAACGTAATTGCTTGGGGTCTTGCTTTAGAGAGATTAGCAAGTATCTTGTTTAAGATAAAAGACATTAGAGAGCTATATGGAAGCAATAGCAGTATAGATTTTGCTAGGAATTATAAGATTCAATTATTTGGTTGATAAATATGCCTGTTATAGAAGTAGAAGTAGAGAAATTAAAGAGCTTAATAGATAAAGAGCTTAGTAAGGAAGAGCTTGAAGAGATATTTTTCAATTATGGATTAGAGCTTAGTATAGATGATGATAAAGCTATTATAGAGATTACTCATGATAGGATGGACTTATTGTCAATATATACATTAGCTAGAGCAATTAGACTCTATCTAAATAAAGAAATACCTAGTAATATAAAAATAAGCGATTCAAATATAGAAGTATTGGTTGATCCATCTGTATCTGGAATAAGACCATTTATAGCTTGTTTTGTGGCAAAGAACGCTAGATTAAATGAAGATGTATTAAAAGATTTAATAAATCTTCAGGAAAAGCTTCATCTAAGTTTTGGGGGCAATAGAAAGCTTGCATCTATAGGCTTATATAATTTAGATCTAATAAATACACCAATCACATATACAACTATGAATCCAAATGAGATTAAATTCATTCCTCTTAACAAGAATGAAGTTATGAATGCAAATGAGATATTAGAAAGACATGAAACAGGAATAAAATATAGGCACTTATTAATTGGTCATGAAAAATACCCTGTATTAATTGATGCAAAGAATAAGATATTGTCGTTACCACCAATTATAAATAGCAATGATCTTGGTAGGGTTAAAGAAGATACAAAGAATATACTTGTAGAAGTAACAGGTACATTGAGTTCTAGAGTAAATCAATTTGTTAATGTTTTATCTTATGTTTTTTCTACAATTGGTGCTGATGTTTATAATGTAAAGATAAATTATTTAGAAAAAAATGAAAAAGTTACATTACCAAATTCAAAAAGGATAGAAAAGAGAATAAGTAAAAAGAGTATAAAAAGTATTTTAGGCTTAGACCTTGATGAGACAACAATTGAAAAATTACTATATAAAATGGATTATGAATTATATGAATCAAATAACGAATTTATTAAGGTAGGCGTACCATATTATAGAGTAGATATACTCCATGAAATAGACATAATTGGAGATATATTAAAGGCATATGGGCTAAATAAGCTAGACCCTATATTTCCAAGAACCTATGTAACTGGCTCATTATTAGATAAGACAAAAGCAGTAAATGAGATAAGAAACCTTATGATAGGTTTGGGATTCAATGAAGTTTTTACTTCTTCTTTATCAAATGAAGATGTACAATATAAAAAGATGAATATATCAAATTACGATCCTATTAAGCTTATAGATGCAAAATCAAGCGAGATGAACATAATAAGAGAATCTATAATACCAGAGATGCTAAAATTAATTAGTGTAAATAGTCATTTGGCATTGCCTATTAAAATATTTGAGATAAACGACGTAGTAATAAGGAGCAGAGAGAGCGATACTGGCTATAAAAATTCAAAGAGGCTTGCAGCAGTAATATATAATTCAAAAACAAGCTTTACAGATATGAAGCAGGTTTTAGATTACATCTTAGATAAATTGGATCTTGATTATAGATTAGATGAGATAACACATCCTTCTTTTATAGATGGTAGAGTTGGTGGAATAAGCATAGATGGAAATGCAATTGGTATAATTGGTGAGATTAATCCACAAGTAATAGAGAATTTTGGATTAAAAGCACCTTTAGTAGCTATGGAATTGAATATAGAATTAATTATAAATAAGCTAATAGAAAGGTCTAAGGTATTCTCCAATTGACAAGATATTTTATATCTTCATCTTCTATACCATATAAGCTTCTTGCCTTTTCTTCTATATTTTCTTTATCTAATTTTAGCATTAGTGCTATTAGTGGTATATATTCATTTTTTATTACCTTATTGCTTTCATGAATCTTTGATTTAAGCTTCTTTATAATCTCGTTTATTCTCTCATTTTCATCTTTTCTAGATGTCTTTTCCTTTATTATTTTAGGAAAAGAATAAGGCTTAAACTTATATGTCTGTATATTATCTGCTAAACTAACACCAGATGAGACTAATACACTTGCATACCTTAAATATAAGTAATAGCCAGTTCTATTTGCTTTTTCGAAGAATCTGCTACCTTCGCTTAAGCTTTCATATGCTCTTGCTAGTGCCCCATTTCTATATACATTAGGTATATTCTCGTCAATCCACTTTATTATCATATCCAAATCTAAATCTATACTAGACATTGCATAGTATGGTATATCAAAATTGTGATTTAGAAATATTTTGTCTAAGAATGGGAAAATCTCTAATTTTTTATCTCTTATTCCTATATAATCTAATAGTTCTTCATTTTCATCAATAATTGCTTCTAGATCATTTAATGCAGCTCTTATATCACCATTGCTTCTCTTTACTATTATATCTAAAATTTCATTTTTTACAAACTTCTTTTCTTTTCTCAATATGTTGATAAGCAATGTTTTAATCTCATTATCGCTTGGTCTCTTAAATTCTACTTTGTCTACATAGTTTCTAAGAAAGCTTATCTTTTGATTCCAAAAATCATCAGCAGTAAATATAATTGGTTGTCTTGCTTTTGTTATTATCCTTATTATAGCATTCTCTGCCCCACTATCTAAACGTCCAGCTAATTCATCGATCTCATCAAATAGAAACAATACAATCTTTTTAAATATATTCATAGATGACATTGCCGGCATTACTTTTTTATTTAGCCTTTGTGCATCTCTATAATCGCTTGCATTTAGTTCTATTAAATCAAAATTAAACGTCTTTGCTAGAGCATATACTGCAGTGGTTTTCCCAACCCCTGTTGGTCCATAAATCAATAAAGGCTTTCTTAATTCACCGTTTATATAAGCGTTTGCAAAATTCTCTAATCTAGCAATAGCCTCTTTGTTATTTAGTATATCTTTTATATTCTCTGGAGCATATTTTTCTGCTAGCATTAAATTATATTAAGGTTAGGTTAAATAAATAAATATAAGCTCCCATCGTCTAGCGGTCAAGGATGCAGCCCTCTCGAGGCTGAGACCCGGGTTCAAATCCCGGTGGGAGCACTACTTTTATATCTTTGATATTAAAAATTAAAGCATTATATTTAGTCTTTTAATAATTCTATTATTTCATTTGGCATTTCTACTGCATGCCAAAGATTTTTGCTTATTGCTACTTGTATTAAGTAGCCTTCTGTTGTAAGCTCATTATCTTTGTATATGCTAAAATCAAATCTAATACTCTTCTTATCTAATAGTTTAGTTTTAATCTTAACTGTTATCTCATCACCTACCTTTAATGGTCTCTTATAAGAGGCATGGGATTCTACTATAACAAACCAAATATTATACTTATCTAATATATTACCTAAATTTCTTTTGACTAATGCATATAATGCATTTGTTACAAATCTATAATAAGAGGCATAATGTGCTACTCCTTGATAATCAGTATCATATACCATTACTACATCTTTGTTTTCAAATTCCATATAATCAAAAATTTATTTAACAATAAAAAATTTTTAAATATTCATTTAATAAAAACTATTGGTGTGAAAATGGATAATGTAGATGGGAGTAATACCAATCCTACTTTATCTAAACAACAGAGTAAATCAGGCAATGCATTAAAGATAATAATAGGAATAATATTAGGCGTTGCGCTAATTATAGCATATTACTTCTTCATTTCCCCACCAGTTGAAACAAATCCAGTAATTTCACTTCTTGCAACGCATAAACCAATAAATCTTGCATCTTTTACGTTTGCAATGATGAATTATACAAACCATACAAATGAATTAAATATATCATATAATGGCTCTGTTTCTATATCTGTAGAGGGTTCTGGTGGTCATATATCATATACCATGCCATTTACACTTAATTTTACTAAATATTACAATACTTCAAGGACAGAAATTAATGCAAAATCTGTTCCTCTTTTAGGAAATTTTTCAGATATAGTAATTAAGAATGGGAAACATGAATATTCATGCACAAAAGAGATATCTGTGTTTGGTATATCTAATAATAATTACTCATGTGTAAATATTACACAAAATGCCTCAGCAAACTTGATTTTAAATCAAACACAAATTCTAAAAAATCTTAATATAACCATACAAGGTATAGGAACCAGTACATATAAAAATATACCTTGCTACTTGTTTAAAGGTAGTGGTAATTTCTCTTATAATGCCTCTTTTACGCCAGTATCTTATTTTGGCTCTTCTAGTCAGACATCTAAGAAATACAATTTTCATTATAATATAAGCGGTTGTATATCAACAGAATATGGAATACCACTAAACCTTACTATTGAGCTTAGCTATGCAAACAAAAGTTCTAATTTAGACTTTTTTGTTTTATTTAATGAAAGTAGGCTTTCATCAAATGCAAGCAACAATATAGCAAAACTACCTGGCCCAATAATGAATACAACTTACGTATCAACTTCTCCATCTTATCCAACAACACTACCAATAACAACAATTAATACAAGCATTACACCAACTTTTCCTACAACTATTAATACACAAGGGGCTCAAAATATAATAACACCTATAAGAGTATTATTTAATGCAAGTGGTAGTTGGTATCCAAATGAAAATGTAGCGCAAAATAACCCTGATCTAACTTTGTCTTACAATTCAACAACCTTTGGCAATATAACAATAAATGATGTATGGACCGATCAATGGGAGATGGGTAATTGGACATGGGACTTTGGAAAAGTTATAAATGGCACTTTCATTGCTTATTGGTATGCTACGGTGCATGCATGCAAAGGATATGCAACTTACTTTAATGTTACTTGGTATGCATCACAAAATGGCTCTACATGGGTTCCTTTTGCAAGTTATCAATTCCCACCTATTACAAATGGATCAGCAACATTTCCTTCTCAACTATTACCTTTAGCAAGCTTTACAGTAGGGCCATATAGATATATAAGAGTAAGTGCATATAGCAACAATGTTAGTATGTCATGCCCTGGAGTAGTATACGTAAAGAAGGTCTATGCAATAAGTTAGTGCATATCTTTAAATATCTTTTAAGTGAAATTAAGTTAAGGTGTTAAAATGATAACAAGTGTTAAAGTTGATTCGGTATCAGCAGAAAAGAAAGAAGAAGCAATACCAGATAATATAGCCTTCAATATAAATTTTGATGATATAAAAATAGATGGGGAGAATGTAGAGGTAGATGTAACTTATTCAGCAATATACCAAGCAAACAAAAAAGAAATAGGGAGAATAAACATTAAAGAGAGACTATTTACAAAAGAAGATCAAAATATAAGAAAAGAGATAGAGACTAAATGGAAGGATAGAAGCTTACCTACCCAATTTGCTGAAGAAATAATAAACTTCTTGAATTTCGATACGGCAGGCAGAGGAACGTTAGCTGCTTATGCAATAGGTTTTCCAGCACCTTTAAATATTTCTAGAGTAAAGGTTGAAGAGAAAAAAGCATGAAGGTAGAGGGTTTAATAATAGATATAGACCATATAGATAATGATGAAAGAAGCATAATAAGAATAACATTGAAAACTAAAGAAGGAATAAAGACACTATACGATTTTTCATTTTTTCCTTATCTCTATTTTATTCCTTTATCAGATTCTTTTGATCCTAGCATAATAAAAAACTTAGATATAGAAGATGAAGGTAGAAAGATAATAATTAGAGAAATTGAGAAGGAAGAAAAAGAAATATTAGGAAAGAAAGTAGTTGCATATAAAGTAATTACAAACAAAACAAGCGATATACCTATAATATATAGGTATTTAAGGGAGATGGGCTCTTGCTATGAGTATGATATAGTTTTTTGGAAAAGATATCTTATAGATAATTATATAAGTCCATTGAAAGGAGTAGAGGTTGAATTTGACGAAAGCACCAATGGAATTGTATCTATAAAAGAAAAGGAATTAGGTAATATTGATTTATCCTATATTGCTTTTGATATAGAAGTATATAATAAAAACATAGAAACAGATCCAAAGAAAGACCCTATAATAATGATAAGTTATTCTAATGAAAAAGAAAGCAAAGTAATTACTTATAAAAGAATAGAGAGAGATTTTATTTATCTTGTAAGAGATGAGAAAGAGCTAATTGCAACTTTTCAGAATAAAGTAAGGAATGATGATTATGATATAATAGTCGGTTACAATTCTTCAATATATGACTTGCCATATCTAAAAGAAAGATCAAGTACTTTGAAAATAAACTTTTATATAGGAAGATATGAAGAAAAGACAAAACAAAAACAGCATGGGTTTATGAAAACAGTTAAGATACCTGGAAGAATAAACTTTGATGTTTACAATGTAGCAAGATTTGTTTCTATTGTAGGTAGTGCTGAATATCTATTAAAAACACATAATCTAACTTTAAGCGAGGTATATGCATCTATAAAAGGTGTTGACAAAGTAATGGTTGAGAAAAAGAAGATATGGTCATTATGGGACAATCCAGATACACTTCCTTTGCTTGCAGATTATTCTTTAAGCGATTCAATATCACTTAAAGAGCTATTTCAATTCTTTTATCCATTAGAGTTAGAATTAGCAAAGCTTGTTGGTTTAACCTTAAGCGAGGTAGCTGTTTCTACTACTGGCCAATTAGTAGAATATCTTCTTATGAGAGAAGCACATAAAAGGAATCAATTAATTCCAAACAAACCAGATAATAGAGAGATAGAGGCTAGATTAATGAATCCTATAGAAGGTGCATATGTAAAAACACCAGAAGCGGGTATATATGAAAATATAGTAGTATTTGATTTTCGCGGTCTATATCCATCTATAATAGTATCACATAATATAGATCCCTCTACAATTACTACAAGCGATGATAATGTCTTTATAGCACCAAGTGGTTATAAGTTTAAAAAAGATCCCCAAGGAATAATGCCTTATTTACTCAACATGCTAATAGAAGAAAGAGCTATGGTAAAAAAGGCATATAAAGCAAATCCAAATGATAAGGCTCTAGGAGCAAAATCACAAGCATTGAAAATATTGGCAAATTCCTTTTATGGTTATTTAGGCTACGCTAGATCTAGATGGTATTCAAGAGAAGCTGCTTCTAGTGTTACTGCATATGGAAGATATTATATAAAGATGTGTATTGAAGAAGCTGAAAAGAGAGGTTTTAAAGTGCTATATGGTGATACAGATAGTATATTCCTTTTACTAGGAAATAAGACAAAAGAAGAGGCAATACAATATCTAAAAGATATAAACAACATGCTTCCTAAAGGCATGGAACTTGAGCTAGAAGACTTTTATTTACGTGGATTATTTGTTAGCAAAAAGAATGATAAAGTAGATATAGGTGCAAAGAAAAAATATGCTTTACTTTCTGAATCTGGAAAGATAAAGATAAGGGGTTTTGAGTTAGTTAGGAGGGATTGGTCAAATATTGCTAGAGAAACCCAAAAGAAAGTTCTAGAGACAATATTAAAAGAAGGTAGTAAGGAAAAGGCAATAGAAGTAGTTAAAGATATTATACAAAAAGTAAAAAGTGGAAACATTCCTTTAAAGGATATGGTTATCTATACAATGCTTAGAAAGAATCTGAGCGAGTATGATGCAAAATCACCAGAATTAGCTGCAGCACTTAAAGCAATAAAAAAAGGCAAAAAAAGAAGTGAGGTAGAAGGTTATACTATTGGTTATATAATAACAAAAGAAGGCTCAAGTATTTCTGAGAAAGCCGAATTAGAAGAATTCGCGAAAGATTATGATCCAAATTATTATATAGAACATCAAATAATACCTGCTACTCTTAAAATATTAAAAGAATTAGGCGTTACTGCTGATGACTTATTAAGTAGCGGCAAACAAAATAAGTTATTTTAATCTTAAAATTTTTGAATGGCATTTAATTTTTATTTTAGAAATAACTATGTTTTAGTGCGCTAATAATACTCTCCAAGGACCTATATAAAATATAAATCTATTTGCACTCTTAAATCTAATCAATTGTAGGTGCTTATAATCTTTTGTTTTATTTAAAAGACTTTCTGATTTAATTGAGCTTTCTTTTTTGATATTTGTTAGGACTTATCTCTACTTTTTATTTAAAAGGTAGAATAGAGTAGAAATTAGATTTAAGTAAACAAAAGCCTATAGTATTAATATTGAAGAGATGATTTTGACTAATGGCCAACTTAATTATGAATACAATCATCTTCTTTAAAAATTTAAAACCTTATCAATACTATATTTAGATTAGTAAAATGAGGTGTTACTTCATAGGAAACGATAAAAGGTAATAAAAATTATTATATTGTTTATTTTCATAAAGAAAAAGAATGTTTAAAAATTTGATTTTCTAAATTAAAAACAATGAAAAACAAATTACAAAGCGCAATGGAATATCTAATGACATATGGTTGGGCTATTTTAGTAATAGCAATTGTTCTTGGTGCATTAGC
>JAGDXY010000011.1 GCA_023256495.1 Microcaldota archaeon | reverse complement strand
TGCCTATTACCCAATATGGTATATCTTCTAGACAAGAAAGTAATTTTAGTTCTTCTTTTAATGATACTAATCTCCTGCCACGTAAGGACAGGGTAAATTCCAATTCAGACGGCGATCTATGGTCAAAATCACCACTAAAATCCACCCCCTAACTGCTCCGAAAAAAGCAAAATTCTACTATTCTATCGATGTATTCTTCAAGATTTTGGCTTTTTAATTTTATTTTCTACAGCTTTGCCTTCAGATAAGTTCGTTTTTACCTTGATTAAATTTAAAAATTTTGTTTCTTTAATTTAGAACATGAAGCAATTTATTTGGTTTGATGGCAAATTCATAGATTTCGATAAAGCAAAAGTACACATACTTACTCATTCATTGCAATATGGAAGCGGTATTTTTGAAGGTATAAGGTCATATAAAACAAGCGATAACGTTGAAATATTTAGGTTAGATGATCATATAGATAGATTTTTCAATTCAGCTAAGATATATAATATGAAAATAAATTTCGATAAAAAAGAGATCAAAGAAGCAATAATAGAACTTATAAAAAAGAATAAGTTAAATGATAGCTATATAAGGCCATTTTTATTTTATAACGATATACATATAGGAGTTAGCCCTTTTGGCAAGAATACTAGCGTTGGCATAGCAGCAATACCTTTTGGCAACTATTTCGAAAACAAGAATAAAGGCATAAGATGCATGGTCTCTTCTTGGCGTAGGATAGAATCAGAGATTTTGCCACCAGAAGCGAAGGCAAGTGGCAATTATCTTAATTCTATACTTGCAAGTATAGAAGCTAGGTATGCTGGCTTTGATGAGGCAATAATGCTTAGTAGAGAAGGCTATGTTGCAGAAGGTCCTGGGGAAAATATATTCTTGATTAAAGATAATAAGCTTATAACACCAAGCAAAGATGCAGATATCTTATTAGGCATTACAAGAGATTCAATAATAACAATAGCAAAGGAAGACGGAATAGATGTAGAAGAGAGACTTATACACAGAGAAGAACTCTACACAGCAGATGAGGTATTTTTCTGCGGTACAGCAGCTGAGATAACACCCATAATAGAAATAGATTCTAGAAAGATCGGTAATGGAAAAATAGGAAGCATAACAAAAAGACTGCTTTCTCTATATGAATCTATAATAAGAGGAAATAATAAGATGCATGAAGATTGGCTAACTTTTGTTTATTAAAGTAACTTTAGATTTTTAGTTAATACATCTATTTCATTGCTATACCAAGGGCCTATTCCTAAAGCAGTCTTAGTTCCTGGAGGCAATTCTGTAAGGCCTGCATCCTCTACTAATGCGCAAGGTATATTTTTATATTGGAATGCTTTATAAAATCTAATAAGATCATCTTCATTGCTTACTTTCAAAGCTATTTTTTTCTGTCCATTCCTAAGCCATTTCTCAACTATACTCTTATCTTTATTAAGCGCCTCTAAATAACTTAGCAAAGAAGCATGTGCAACCTGTACCGCTAGCTTACCTTTTCCCATTTCTAAATCAGCTCTTACTAATATAACTTGTTTTATTTCTTCCATATTTTATTATTTTAAATTTAAGCCTTTAATAAACTATGTCTTTATTTTCATTGCACTATTTTCAACCTTATTTATTCTTATTAAATCCCTTAGCTCTTCAATATTTTTGCCTTCGTGAATAAAAATATTGTGTCCATTCTTATAACTTATTAATTCCTTTGAACCTAATAACTTTGCATATAATTTTATCTCGTAGCCATCATCTATTAAGATAACATCTCTTTTAGTGATTTCTTTTAATCTCTTTGCTATCATTAGCTTATCTAGAGGTCTTGCGCTTATTACTGGTATATTAAGATCTTTTCCTATAGAATCTCTTATTGCCTTCCAGTAAGGATTTGCAGTAATAATAAAAACAGGATAGCCCTCTTTTTTTAGATCTTCCATAAATTGTAATACATTATTATCTATTTCTATTTTATAATTTATCAATTCCCTATATCTCATAAGTTTAGTTATTAAAGGTATTTTTAAGTCAATGAACATAAATTTTATAATATTGCTTATCTTTTCTAATGCATTTCTATCCTTCTTTGGATTATTTATTACACCATCAAAATCTATAAGCACTATACTCTTTTCCATAAATTTAATCTTATTCTAATTAATTTAAAACATAAGAAGCTAGATTAGATTATTGTCTAACTGTTATATGTCATTTGCTAATAGTAAGATTAAAATAAATGCAAATCAAAAATAGATTAATGGATTTTGTTCAAGAGCTCATTAGTAGATATTACAAAGATGCCAACATTGAAGTAGATGCTATTGCAAATAGAGAATTTGGTTTTGGCTCAAAAGAAAAGAAAATAGAAACTAGGCACTATGCATTTCCTAATATAGATTCATTGAGAAAATTCCTTGTTGAGAATGCGCCTTATTATGTTTCTTACTCTACTTCTTATTATAAATATCCTAGTGCTAGACCTATGGAGAAGAAAGAAAGATTTGCAACAGAGCTAGTATTCGATCTGGACGTAACTGATATGAATTTAAGTTGTCAAAAAATACATGGCAAAGATTGGGTATGTGAAAATTGCCTTTATGAAGTAAAAAGAGAAGCAATAAAGCTTGTTGAAGACTTCTTGATAAATGATTTTGGTTTTAGCAAAGATGAGATAGAAATTAATTTTAGTGGTTATAGAGGTTATCATATTCATGTTAAGAGCAAAGAAGCTTTAGAGCTAGATCAAGAAGCAAGGAAAGAGATAAGTGATTATATTACTGCAAATAATCTAGATTTTGATAAGATTTTTTACATAAAGAATGGTAGATTAGTAGGTCCAAAACCAAACGATTTTGGTTGGTATAGTAAAATAGCAAAGAGTATATTAGATGCGCTTCAAGATTATAACAAGCTTGTTTCTTTAGGTATAAATCCAAGAATAGCAAAAAAGCTATATGAGAAAAAAGAATTAGTAGAGATGGGCATAAAGAATGGTAATTGGGATATGGTTGCGATTAGCAAAAAAGAGGAATTTTGGAAAAGATTAATTAGTAACTTATCTATTAAGCAAAGTGATAAAATAGATGCTAATGTTACAATAGATCCAACACATCTTATAAGAATGCCAAACACAATACATGGCGGTAGTGGTTTAATAGCAAAGAAGTTTAGCTTTAATGAAATAGATAAGTTTGATCCTATGAAAGATGCAATTGCCTTTAAAGATGGCGATCTTAGAGTTTATGCAAACACTAAATTTCCATTAATAATGAATGATGAAACTTTTGGTCCATATAATGGAGAAGAAGTAACAATACCAAAATATGCTGCGCTTTATTTATATTTAAAGGGTTTGGCTGAGATTAAAAATTGATTTATAAAGCAATTAATTGGTTTTTTAGAAAGTTACTTATAATTTTATGTTTTTACTTTATTTATGCAACAGTTTAAAAATGAATTTACTTATAGGCATTATTTAGAAGATAATAGAGAAGAAGAATTTGATAAGTCATTTGAAGAGGCATTGAATTATGTATCTAACAGATGGCTTGGAAAGGAGTTTCCTATAATAATCAATGGCAAAGAGGTATTTTCAAATGAAAAGATAGAAGAATATTCACCAATAGATCATAGATTCATTGGAAAGTTCCAGAAAGGCAACAGAGAAATTGCTGATAATGCAATAGAAGAAGCGCTTAATGCATTTCAGAGATGGAAAGAAGTAGATTATAGAGAAAGAGCTGCAATATTTCAGAATGCAGCGAAGATCTTTTCAAAGAGAAAGTTTGAGATAGCAGCTGCAATGAGCATTGAGAATGGAAAAACGAGATATGAATCTATTGGGGAAGTTGATGAGGCAATAGACTTTTTGAATTACTATTCTTTAGAATTGCTAAGAAACAAAGGCTATATACAAAAAAGGGTATTAGAAGGTAGTGCAAAAGAAGCATCTAAAGGTTTTCAAGGCGCACCATCATCTAAGGAAAAGATAAGAATAGTAATGAAGCCATATGGTGTTTTTGGAGTTATAGCACCATTTAACTTTCCTATATCTATATCTACAGGCATGTCTACAGGTGCTATGATAACAGGCAATACAGTCGTCTTTAAACCATCTAGCACAGATAATCTCTCTATGCTAACTGGTTATCTTATATATGATATATTAAAAGAAGCAGGTTTGCCAGATGGTGTTTTTAATTACGTTACAGGCCCGGGTTCAGAGGTAGGCGATGAATTAGTTATAAGCAATAAGGTTAGTGGAATTGTATTTACAGGTTCTAGAGAGACAGGAATTAATATGATAAAGAAGAGCTATAGTTTAGGTTTGCAAAAAGTATTTGTTGTTGAGATGGGTGGTAAAAATCCAACAATAGTTTCAAAATACGCTAATATAGATGATGCAGTTGATGGTGTTTTATCAGCAGCATTTGGATATGCTGGTCAAAAATGTAGTGCATGCTCTAGGGTATATGTTCACAAATCTATTAAAGATCAATTTATAGAAAAGCTTGCAGAGAAGACGAAAGCATTAAAGATAGGAAATCCGCTAATAAAAGATGTATATGTTGGACCTATAATAAGTGATGTAGCATTTGAGAAATATAAGAAAGTAATTAATGATATTAAAAACGATCAAAATTCCAAGATTATAGTTGGCGGCAATACAGTAGATACTGGCTTAAATGGTAAGTATGTTGAACCAACAATAGTATTATCTGATCATGATAAAAATCCATATTTCAAGAAAGAGCTATTTCTGCCAATACTCTTAATTGATGTATTTGACAATTTTGATGAAGCAATTAAGAAAGCAAATGATGTAGAATATGGACTTACTGCTGGCCTTTATAGTAAGAATAGAAAAGAGATTAAGAAGTTCTTAGATAATATAGAAGCAGGTGTTGTTTATGTTAATAGAAGGATAAGCGCTACAACAGGAGCGATAGTTGGAGCCCATTCATTTGTTGGTTGGAAAGGAAGTGGAATAACAGGAAAAGGTACAGGTAACAAATATTATCTTCTTCAATTTATGCGAGAACAGAGTCAAGCAGTAGTAGGTTGATTATTGTTTTCTGTCTTTTCTTGTGTCTTTTGTAATTGATCATTTTCTTTTAGATCTACTCCTTCTGTTAAAGCCTTTATATATTTGTTAAGGGCATCTATTCTTTGATTTATTTCTCTTATCTGGTTTATTTTCATATATTTTGAAAGCCCAGATGTGCTTAGCTCAGCCAATTGTATATTCAATTGCTGTAGCTCTTCATTTGCTTCTTTTATTAAATCTCTAATATATTTTTTGAGATTCTCTGGTCCATTGCTATATTCTATCATCTTTGTTGCTGTCATAGAAGCCAATCTTGGCTCTTTAAGCTTTTTATTTAATCCAATTACTAAATTACTTACTAAGCTTAGATATTCACTTAGCAATTCTGTATTATATGCTTTATCTAATATTATAGGTAATAAGTTTGATTCAAAATCCCAACTGTCACCAACTTTTTCTCTAAAGCTAAGAAGGGCCTCCATTATTATAGCTAATTCATTTATATTTTCTACCTTCTTAGACCAACTTTGGAGAACAAGCATATTATATGCATCTGCTTTTTTCTCTCCAAATCTCTTTATATAATCATTTAATATAGTTCTTACTAACCTCTCCTTTCCTTCTTTATCTTGTATATTTTCATTGTTTTCATTCTCTAATGCAGCTAGATTAGTTAATAAGTCGTTTGGGCTATTTGCATTGTTTAATATGTTGTATACATCATTTAATACATTTTCTAATTTACCACTTCTTACATATAAGTTAAAAATTAGATTACTTACTGCATCGCTATATTTTTTGTACTCTCTTTTATTATGGGATTTCTTAATTAATAATAAAACAATATCATTATAATTTATTGCATGGCCTTGGCTCTGTTTTTTATTCATAAAAATTCACAATAGAAATATTGATAATGTTTGTTATTTAAATTTTGCTATTAAAAAATAATAAGATTTAAATGTATTTACTATATTTATTAATAAGGAATAGCTATCAGAAAATAGAGATAAAAATAAAGGAAAAAAGGCTTAGATTATTGTTAGCTGATTCTTATTTAAAAAAGGCAATAGGATTAATGTATAGAGATAATATACCATATGATGGTATGTTATTTTTGTTTAATAAGCCTTCAAAAGCAGGCATTTTTATGCTTAACATGCGTTTTCCTATCAATATATTTTGGTTAAATGAGAAAGGTATTATATTCGATAGAAAAATCAATGCAAAGCCATGTAATATATTCAATTGTACTACTTATGTGCCAAGAAAAAAGGCAAAATTTGTAATAGAAACAAAAGTAAGCAATAAGTTTAATATTGGAGATAAAGCCTATATACCTTTATTTTCTACTAAATAATCACCTATTATCATAAACTTTGTTTTTGTTTTCTTCATTGTTTCTATAGCTTCTTTAGGTGTTCTTACTATAGGCATACCATGTATATTAAAACTTGTATTTAGTACTATACCATATCCTCTCTTCTTTTTTATTTCTTTTAAAAGATCCCTATAGCTAGGATTTTCATCCCCTACCATTTGTGGTCTTATAGTGTTGTCAACATGTATAACTGATTTCATCTCGTTTTTTAGTTCATCTTTTATTTTATATGCCATTGTCATAAATTTATCATAACCCTTCATATCTTCTATTATCCTTTCTGCATCCTCTTTTAATATAGAAGGTGCAAAAGGTTGATACCATTCTCTTTGTTTTACATATAAATTAAGAAGATCTCTTGCGTTGTCTGAATAAGCAGGTGCTAAAATACTCCTATTTCCAAGAGCCCTTGGACCATATTCCATTCTTCCTTGGAACCAAAACAGATATTGGTCATTTAGAATAATATCGCTAGCTGCTTTTGCCTTGTCGCTTATCTCATTAAATTCTATATTGTCATATGCCTTTATTGTCTTAGCTATCTCTTCATTACTAAATTCATCTCCAAAATAGATATTGTCAAATTTATAAGAGGTTATACCATTTATTAAATAATTTGCATACATAGCAGAGCCCATTGCTATACCCCCATCACCCATATGAGGAAATACAAACCAATTGTTTACTTCATCTAGCAATCTTATCTTTCTATTCGCCTTTACATTAGAGAAAAGACCACCAGACATTGCAATATCATTTATCTTATACCTTTCTATAATATTCTTAAAGAATTTAGTTAGATTTACTTCTAGTAGTTGCTGTGCATAATAAGCCATTTGCTCTCTAGGTGTTGCCCATGCGATATCAGATAATATGCCATATTGCCTAACAGGATTATATCTAGCAATTATCTTTGTTCCATCTACTTTTATAAAATCTTTTAGCTTATTATTTTCAAAATCAAAAGGATAAGAATAATCTGCCATAGCCATTACTTTTCCTTCATCTTCTAATTCTCTCATACCTACAAGATTAGTAACTTGCTCATATAATATACCAATAGAATCTCTTGCCTTTATTTCTATTTCTTTCTTCAATTCTTTATTTTCTAGTATGCTTACTGTACCGCTTAGTCCATCACCATAGCCATCTAATGTTACTATTAATGCTCTATTGAAATTAGATGCAAATGCTGCTGTTGATGCATGAGCCACATGATGATTTACTACAACTATTCTAACCTTTTCAAAGCCCAAATGCTTCAATGCTCTTTTTACAGCTACTGTGCTAATAGTTTTGCATAATGGCAATATGCCTATTGTATTTGTTATATACTTTAATCTATATTGAAATCCTCTTGTCTTAAGCATTATGCCCTCTATTCCTTTATTACTTAATTTTCTTCTTCTTAGCTTATAGTACTTTTCTTTTTGATATGGAAATATTCTAGATACTGTTTTAGTGAAATCTATAGTTGGGAATGCAACAACATCTATATCTTTTGGTTTTATATTTGCATAAGCTAAGGCAGCCTTTATAGAATTAAATGGAAATTCTATCTCTAGTTTTCTATTTGTATATCTTTCTTCATTAGATGCAAAAATAATCTCATTATCTCTTATTAATGCTGCCCCTGCATCATGGCCATCCCATATGCCAAGAATGTACATATTAAGAATTTTATTGTTTAACCTTAATTAAGGTTTCTTAGCTCGCTTATATTTGTTATCTTATTCTCTTTTATACCATAGTTCTTTACCTTTTCTATATCTAAACCTCTATGCTTTGCTATTTTTTCAACAACCCAAAGCATTAATCTACCACCTACCCTTATCATTTCTGCAGTAGCTAGCTTAGATGGTCCTTTTCCTTTTGCATCATGCATTGCATCTCTTAGTGCCATTTTTGCCAAATGTCTATAAGAGGCATAGTATACTGCTAGCTGATCATCTCTTAAGAAATCTTTTGGTATTTCCTTCGCTCTTATCATACCCATAGGCATATTTACCATTGGTGTTACTGTAAATTCAAAAGGTCTATTGTCTATATAAGAATTGCTAAGCTGGTTTATTAATGCTACTGTAGCCCAATTATCTTCTGGTGTTTCTCCAGCCTGACCAACCTGTACTGTAAATGCAGACCTCCAATAATTCTTTGTTTCTGTTGCAACACCACGCCATACAATCTCTGCCCATGAACCATCTACACCTATCTTTAATGGCAATGTTTTGTTTGGCATATGCTTCTTTGCTAATTCTTCGCTTCCTGTTTCTAAGCCTGTTTGTATGCCTATCCAATTATCTGGCCCAGATTTTATAATCTTTGACAGTTTTTCTATCAATTCAGGAAAACCAGCAGGTATAGATATTCTTCCGTGAGTTGGATTTGTCCTTACTACACCAGGTATAGACATTACCATAGAAAACAATTCTGTTAATGCCTCTTCATTAGGTTCAAAATTAGGCCCATGCTTGTAGCCAAATATCTCATCGCTGTGAAGCCATGCATTGTTATAACCACCTCTTACATTAACTTCTATCTCTTTTCTTATCATCTCTAAGCTATAATATCTTAACGGCCTTAATGTAACTTCACAGAAATCACAACCAATACCACAACCACGCATAACCTCTACTAAACCAGCTATAGATGGATTTACTATTGTTGGTATATCATCTAGTCTAGGAAATGTTCTTTGCAATAGGCCTTTTGTCAAGAACTTATCATCTTTTTTATAAAATCTATGCATATGCTCATCATATGAGAAATAGCCTTTGAAGAAGAGGTTTGTATCTATATTATCTTGGCCTATCTCTCTAAATAGCTCTGGTATTATATCATCGGCTTCACCGAAATAAATATAGTCTATATTTTCTTTATCAACTTCTTCTCTTAACATAGTAAATTCTAATGCACCTGGACCACCAACAAGTAGCTTTGCCTTTTTGCCACTTCTTAGCTTATTTATCTTCTCAATTAGCTCTACCCATTCTCTTTTTACCCAAGCTTCGTTTACACCACCAAATAATGCATAGTATGACATAGTCAATGGACTTAAACCCAAAGGATCCATAGTTGATACTGCTATAACCTCTGTATCATCTTTTATGAATTTTTCCAAATAATCAGGGTGTGCAACAGCAACATCTTTTTTATCAAATTCCCTTAGCAAAGCTGCTTCTATTTTTCTTACTGCATATGGTGCATATTTAAGTTCGCCATTTGGTGTTGCAGGCACATATGGCTTCTTTAAGAAGTTGTATATTGCGCTTGGTATATATTTTGTAGGCGCCGCTGGCAAAAAGCTCAATAATGGAAATCTTCTATATTCAGCTATTAATGAATTATCAGAGACAATTACATATTTTGTCATAAAAAGACCTTTTTATAAGAAAGGTATAGGGTTTTAAATAAATATATAAAACTTTAAGAAATAATAAATTTATTGTGATGATTTGTTTATCTGATTTATGATGAAGATCTTGAGTGCTGATGTTATGCCAATTTCAAAAAATCAAATCAAAAAATTCATAAAGTCAAAATTTAATATGCAAATTACTGATGATGCTGCTGCTGAATTAGCAAAATTTATAGAAGAAAAAGCAGAGAAAATATCGAAATATGCTATTGAAAGTGCAAAGAAAAGGAACGATACAAAAATAAACAAAGAAGATATTTTATCTTATATCAAATATTTGGATGATATTTAGGTGCGAAAATGAATAGTATATCTATATTGTATAATAAACCTATTATTGATCTTAATGGAAAAAGAATAGGTGTAGTAAAAGGTTTAGTACTTGATATGGAATTAGGCTCTATATCCCATTTGCTTTTAAAAGATCCAAAAGAAATGCCAAGAGGAGAGTTTAAGAAATATAGTATAGAATTTTCTAAAGTTAAGAGCATAGGAGAAACAATAATAGTAAGAAGCAATTAATCTGTCTTTACTTCTTTTGCTATTTGTGGTCTTTCCTTAACGACTATTCTATAACCGCAGTAAGGGCATCTTACAAACTTATCTATACTCTTTATCTCAGCTCCGCAATGCAAACACTTATATGCCATATCTATGCACCATTTTTCTTTAACCAAGCAGCAACAGCTTTATGCAATTCAGAATTAGATAGATCTATTACCCTAACCTTTATTTGATTATTTAATATATCATCATTTAGTGTTATAGTTGGTTGGTAATTAGACATCTTCGCATAGTGTATCTCTGTCCAATGGACTCTATTATTTTTTATATAATCGCTTAATACTTCATCTTGTAGAGGTGCAGAGCTAAAGTAATAGACTATACCATCGCACCAAAACAAAGGCAATACGCCTGTTGGAGTTATTCTGCTTATTATCAAATTTTCTATATTGTCTTCTACTTTATAATGGATTACAATCTCTTTTATTGGCTCTTCTTTAACTTCTATCATTTATTTCCACCTTGTAATAATCTAATACTAGCCTCTCCAGCAGGTGTTGAGAATGAATAAGCACCACCAGCATAAGTAGCATTGCAATACTTACATTGCCATATACTAGTGCTTATCCTCTTTAATCCTTCTTTTCCACATGCTGGGCATTTATACAATGTTTTCTTTTCTTTCTTTATTGCTTCATATCTCTTCCTTAGTGTAAAACCATATCTAATAGATGCATTAGCCATAATATCACTTTGTAGCGTTTTCTATTAATAATTTTAGCTCATTATATTTTTTAAATGATATCTCTACCATATTATCTATTTCTTCTTCCTTGAATGAGCCATATAAACCTTTTTGTATAGCCCTTATATTATTTCCATCATTTGCTATTGTATATCTTGCATTCATTATTGATTCCTCTTCACCTGTTGGATCTAATATTAATATATCACCAATCTTTGCAAATGTTGTAGAAACAACAATATTATTTACTTTTAAATACTCATTAAGATTCTCCCTTATTACTTTATTGTCCTTATATATTGGCTTCTTTGTTTTCATTAAAGCAGTCATAGCTGCTAATAAGCTTGCATCAAACAAATTGCCATCATAATTTAACACATATATATCAACAAACACACTCCATACCTTGTTTTCTTCTATGAAAAGCGATTTCATATCTATTGCCTCTGCTGATCTTAATGCTCTATCAACGACCCTAGCCAATTCTATGCTCTCTGGATTTGGTGGCCCTGGCTCAAAGTCAGGACTTGCAAGAGGTAAAAGTTCAGCTGATGTTATTAAATTGCCTTCATCTGGCTTATCTGGCATAGGTTCATCAACATCTAGCTTTATACCAACTAATACTCTTGTATCACCAATGCTCACATCTGCAGATCCTTCAGCTGTTTTTATTACATCACTCTTTATCTTAATCTCTCTATAATCAAAATTGCCTCTATCATGAGATCTCAAACCACTACTTATCAATTCTTTTAGATAGTCATTCATATTTAGCACCGTATTTATTAATCAAATCTTCATAAGGCTTCTTTATTGCTTCTCTTTGTATTTTTGTTATTACTTTACCTGCATTCTTTATCATTTCGAGTGCCTTTTTAAATTGCTCTCTTGTTAAACCCCCATCCATTTGCATTAATAATATTTCATTATTTCTAGGAGCTATTGCTACAGGCATATCTGCATCTGAGTAATTGTCTTCTAGCTTATTTAGGTCAATTATTACTGTATCTCCCACTCTGCCAGCAGATACGGCATATGGAATATCTCTCATTGGTATTCCAGATGTTGCCAATGCAACAGCCGCAGCAGTAATGCCTGCTGCCCTTGTACCGCCATCTGCTTGCAATATTTCTATAAATATATCTATCTCACTTCTAGGAAAATTCTCTACTAATATTATATTTTCAAATACTTCTTTTGTTACTTTAGATATCTCTATTGCCCTTCTGTTAGGCCCTGATCTTCCATGTTCTTCTAAAGATGAGAAAGGTGTCATAGAATAGACACACTTTATTATTGCTTTTTCTGGATCTCCTGTATGTTTTGGTAATGCCTCCTTTGGGCCATATACTGCTGCTATTACTTTATTATTGCCCCATTCCATATAAGCAGAGCCTGATGCATTTTTTATTATATCTGTTTCTATTTTAATTGGTCTTAACTCATCAGGTTTTCTACCATCTAATCTTAGACCATTAACTATTAGTTGTGGTTTCTCCATTTTTAACACCTAACATATCACTTATTCTGTTTGTTAATCCACCTGTATGCGCCTCTTTTGCTATTTTCGTTATAGCCTTTATAGCCAAATGTATATTATTTCCTTTTATCCAAATATAGCCATTTGCGCCAACAGAGATATTGCACTTTGTTCCTTCTATTAATTGCTTTAGCATTGTATTATTTCTTCCTATTATCCTTGGTATCTTTGAAGGCTTTACAGAAATGAGCTTACCTCCATATAATTTTCTTGATTTATAAAGAATTATTGTATTATATCTATCAATTTCTTTTACTGTTGCTTCTATTATATCGCCAACAAGCAATGGGCTCTTTACAAATTTTGAGATTAACAAACCACTATAAGGTCCGTTTAGATCTATTTCATATATACTAAACTTATCTTCTTCTACTCTTCCCACTACTTTATCTCCAACTTTTGGATACCATAATCCTTCTAGTGGTATTAGCTTATCATCATGAAGCATAGCTAATACTGCCGTATATGTCTTATTATTTTCTACAAAAGTATTTTCCATATGTATTGGTCTGTCTAATATTTCATCTCCAGGCAAAACAATCTTCATGTTCTATCACTCCAAATTTTTTGTAACAACATTTCCATGTGTTATATTGTTTAATCTTTCAAATAGCTCGTTTTGCATACCACCAGGTATTTCAACAACTGCTTTTAATGAGCCATCACTGAGCCATTCTTCGCTTTTAATACCATATTGCTTTAATATACCATATGCCCTGTTTGCATACTCTGCTTGTATATCTATTTCTATCTTTACTTTTGTAAACTTGATTGGTAGCTTTGCACTTATCTCTTCTACTATCTTTTCTACTTGTTCTGTTGCTGGTTTGAATGGATCTATTTTTATCTTTAGATCATTGAATATCAATTCAACTCTTTGTGGTGGTATTGGTGCATTTGTTCTTGGATCAACACCATTTTTGCATATTATACTTATTATCTGTTTTCTCTTCTCTTCTATCATTTTGTTTCTCTGCTCTGTTGTTAAAGGAACATTTCCATTCTTTAGCATAATTTCTACAATCTTTGACAAATCTGTTGTATTAAAACACTTCTTTATTGCATCTGCACTTTGCCTCTCTCCTTTATTTGCATCTTTGAAAATCTCTTCTATTTCTAATGCACTCATTGGATTTATTTGTTTGCCTTCTAGAAATGCATATGCCTTTTCAGAATCAACTATAATCTCAAAATGTTCTCCAGCATGATCATATTTAACTATAATATCTTTACCCATCTTTACTCACTCAAATACTTTTTGATTTCATCTTGCTCTAATTGATAGTAAGGCATATCCTTGCCTGCATATGCTACATCAACATTGCTTTCATCTAATTTTCCTTCTTTTACATGTTTTAATACTTTTATTCCTAATGCAATCCCCTCTTCTACACTCATACCATCTTTATATTCCTTTTCTAATATCTCCGTTGCCTGTTTTCTATCAAATCCTATTGCATCAGCCTTATAACCTGCTAAAGAAGCATCTGGTCCTAGCTCATATAACCTAGGTGCGTTATCATAGCCACCTATTAAGAAAGAAACCCCATATGGTCTTAAACCACCATATTGTGTTGCTTGCATCATTTGGTTTGCTAGTCCTTTTACCAATGCCTCTATTGATTTTGTTTCATTGAATACAAATCTATGGTTCTGTGCAATTTCTCTTGCAACATCTATTAGATAAAGTGCATCAGGAACCAAACCACTATATGTAGCTCCTATATGAACATCTATCTTAAAGATCTTTTGTATTGTTGAAGGGACCATTAGCTTTTCTACTATGTTTTTATGTGCTACAAATACTACGCTGTCTTTGCAAACAATTCCTATCGATGTCGCTCCTCTTTTTACTGCCTCCTTTGCATACTCTACTTGAAATAATTTACCGTCTGGGCTAAACATCACAGCCCTATCATAAGCTTGTGTATTTGGATACATTTCTACACCTTTCAAGAATTAAGCATCTTAATTTTTTAATCATTTCGCATATTTGAGAAGAAAGCAATTATTTAATCAAAATTATTTTGTTGAAAACATATTTATACTTATTGGTTTTCTTTTTTTTAGATAAGCTTTTAAATATTTTTGTTTAAATATGAAATCAAGGTGACCGTGAATGTTATCTAAAGAGAAAAAATTGCAGAGTGCAATGGAATATCTAATGACATATGGCTGGGCAATATTAGTAATAGCAATTGTTCTTGGTGCATTAGCAAGTCTTGGTATATTAAATCCAAATAGCTTGCTTGGCACACACTGCGTAGCAACACCAGGTTTTTCATGCCAAGGAACACCAACAATGGCAACTAATGGATTAGTTACTGCTCAATTTGTATATGCAGGTGGATCAACAATTTATTTGAAAGGGGTAGCATGTGCGAGTGCATCAAATGCAAATGGCTTTCCGTTATATGGTAATACAGGTGTATCAAATGCAGGTTCTAGCGGCGTTATTATAAACGCTTCTGGTG
>JAGDXY010000012.1 GCA_023256495.1 Microcaldota archaeon | reverse complement strand
ATTTTTAATATTTTCAAATGCGTTTTTAATTTTATCTGGTACATCATTCATTAATGTTAATTATGCTTTTTCTGATATTTATACCTTTGCATTAGATTTTTAGTTAATATTTTTAAATTTTAAAATTATAAACTAATTAAGGCATTGATATGCCTGTTAGAAAAGTTGTTAATAAATATAATATGTTTGTAAAACAAATAAGATCATTATCAAAGAGACATCAATTAACAAATGAAGAGAAAAAACTTCTTAAAATGGCTAAGATTATTGCCGCTCTTTCTTCTAGGTCATGGAAGACTTATTCTTTTCTATCAGGGCAAGGAGATCTAGATGATAAGGCAATATCTGAAGAATTTTTGCTTGCATTTAAAGAAGGTTGGCAGTATATAACAGAAAATGATATTAATGAAGTTGTAAGTACAAAGTTTGATCAAGCTAATTTTTATATATGGCTAAACAAAGTAGCAAAGAACAATAATGAGAGAAAAGAAATAGAGAGAATATTTAATACAGTTAGAAACAATTTTAAAGATGGTTTTTCTGCGCCTGAGATTAAAGAGGATTAGGGCGCGTGGCGCAACCTGGATAGCGCGCTTGGCTTCGGACCAAGTGGTTGCGGGTTCAAATCCCGCCGTGCCCAAGATTATTTTGTAAGCTTGTTTAAGAAAGGCAATGTTTCTAGCTCTTTTTCTTGCTCGAATTGCATATACAATGCATTTATTATAGCTACATCTAATAATATACCCATTCCACTTCCAATAGCGCCTACTAATGTAGCAAAAGCAGCTAATAAGCCAACAATTATACTTCCAAGAATTGTTATTATTGGTATATATCTTTCTAATAAGCTTTCTATAATTCTTGGATCTCTTCTAAAACCAGGAATCTGCCAACCAATCTCTTTTAATTGCTCAGCTATATTCTTTGGATTTTGACCAGTCATTTCAACCCAGAACTTTCCAAAAACTATACATAGTAATACAAGTACAACAGTAAAGATTATAGCATGAAGCCACTCTGGTACATTTATATAATTATTTCCAAAGAGATATAGCTTGCTACTACTTGTCAAAAAGAACTGAATATATGAATTATAGCCAATACTATATGGCTCTACTGGTGGTGGAGATATTAAATAAAGCAAACCACCTTCTAAGGTTAAAACGCTTGTATTACCATTAGGAACAGGCGCATAATAAGCAAAGAATCTTGCTGCAGGTATAGATGCTAATGGCCTAAACCAAACATCTAGACTTATTATCAATGATAAAGCCAATATAACTGGTAAGACACTTACATATAGCAATGGTATTGGAAACTTTCCACCAACACCTCTTAATTGAGTAAATACTATAGGGATTTCTACATTTATATTCATTATATAGATGCTTATAAGCATTATAATTATAGTAAATATAATTGGCAAGCTGTTAAGTAATGCATAGCTTATTGCTGCTGCACCACCTGTTGTAAATGATTGCATTACATTTGGCAATACTATCTCTATAGTACCTGCTATAATAGCATATGATACACCACTTGCAATGAATAGATTTATTCCAGAAGTTATTCCATATTTTGTCATTGCTTCGTCTAAGTAAATAATAATAATTGCACCGATTGCCAATTGTAGAAACACAAGAAAAGCTAAGCTAGCATTTATTACAGGCACATAGCCGGTAAAAACATAAATATATGCTTCAACAAATGCTATTATTATTGCCATTAATTTTTGTATAGATTGAAATCTCCCTTTCTCTTCTGGATTATTAAGGTCTATATTTATTATTCCTGCTCCAGAAAGAAGTTGCAAAATAATACTTGCTAATACTATAGGGCCTATACCTATAGTTACTAATGTTCCTATTCTAGCTGCAAATATAATATTTATTATCTGCAAAGCTGGTGATGAATTTATGCTTGCTCCAATTGCCGGTGTGCTAAACATTATGAAATAAATTAATAATATGATTCCTGTATTTCTTAATTTTTCTCTAAATGACAATGGGCCTTTAGGCTTCTCTATATGTGGGATTAATCTTAATATGGGATCTAAATTAATTTTCATTTTAAACCCTTTTTAGATTCTTATAGATATCTTATAAGAGCCTTCTCTTACTTCTTTCTTTACTCCTTTTTGCTTGTTTGTAAATCCAAACAATGTTGCTAAGCTGAGTCTTACTAAAGGTACATATGAGTTATAAGGCTTATATCTTATTATTATGTAGTTATTCTTTTTAATTTTTCTTTTATTTACTTCTATATCAAAAAGCCTTGATATATATTCAATATCTTTTCCTCTTTCTTTTAGAGCCTTTCCTATTTCGTAAAATGTTTTTAGGAATAGATTATGGTTTTCTAAGAAAGGTAAATATAAAAGCAATGAATTGTTTGTAGAGAAATCATCTATAGAATCTATTGCCTTTTCTATATTTATTGTCTTTTGATCTATTTTTTTATTTCCTGGTTTTGCTTGGAATACGCATAATGGATCATTATTAAATTCACAGCTTGTTTCATCAACACTTATTTGTAATTTTGTATGGGCAGAGAGGAAACCAGCTATAATACCAGATTCATATATATGTATTTTTCCAATGTTTTCTTTTTTGCTATTTGCCTTTATTAATACTATATCTGGATAAGTCTCATATCTTATGTTTTTTAAACCAAGCTTTTCTAATAAATTTATCAATGATATCATATTATTATTAGTGCTATACAATGTTTGTCCAAGCATGTAGCCATATGCATATGCAAGCTCTTTTGTAGGATAAGATATATTGAATAATAAATCATGAGTATATCCATTTGAGATATTTACATTGTTATTTATTATAGAATCTAGATTCAGCTTAATAAATTCCTCCACATTGGTCGCCTTTATTTTAAAGATTTCTTGCTTAAAATTATAAATCTTTCATTTCTTTTTAATACTTTTAAGTTTAGGCAACGCTTTGTTTATATTATAGAAAATTAGTACAATATTTATCAAAATAAAAATTAGTAAAATATAATTATTGAAATTTGCAAGGAATGTATCTAAACTCAATATTTGGGTAGCAGTTAAACCCAATACTGCTAATCCACTAAGCAAAGATACACTACAACCACAACTTGCGACTAAACTACTGCTTATTACAGTAATAGTAGATATTGATGGAGTTAAAGCCTTTGTTAATCTTGTTTTTATTACTGAACTTATTGCAATTGTAGTTGATATTGATGCAGTTATAGCAAGCAATATAATGAGCATTGGATTTGCAGTTTCTAATAAATATCTAACTAAATAATATGGCAAGGTTATTAAAAAATAGAATAAAAAGAATAAAGCAATATTTAGTACTATATACTTTTTATTGTAAATTGATTTTATTGCTAATATGTATCTATTCATGCTACGCCTTCTACCTTTTCTATTTGTTGTATTACAGGCAATTTACATATTGGTGCGGTTTGATTTATTGTTGAACAGATATAACCAATGTATATGTCTGCGCTTGCATATTCAGCATATGCAAACTGATCGCTAAAGTTTGCTATTTGTTGCAATACCTGCTCATGTGTCTCATATGTTAATGGTATTGTTCCATCGCTTGGTGTTGTATTACCAAAGACTTCTCCAACCGCTTCAGGTATTAAATAATTGCCAATCACCATTGTAGGTGTACCAACTATATTTTGCCCTGTTGTTTTGTTTATAAACAATAAAGCATTTTTTATAGTTTGATTTGGAGCTATTGTTAAGAAATAACTTATTGGTTGCATTGCGAACCCTTGTGTTATTGGTGAATCATAATCTATAGTAATAAATGATATATATGGGCTTTGATAAAAATTATTGAATGTTGCACCACTTCGTGTTGTATAGTTATCTTGTGCCCAATATAACGTTGGTATATCATAATCGCCAAAAGAGCTATAGCCTTTATATAATGCAGTGAAATTACCAAATCTTGAAAGCGCTAAAGCAAGAGGCCATCTTGTTTCGCCACACCAAATACAGGATATTGCTCCAAGAAATATAACACCTGGCTTACCATTTACTACAAAACTACTATTTAATTTTTGGCCTGCTCTTGGAGACATAGGATCATTCAACGTATTATTTAATAACATTTCTCCTGCTTTTTCGAAATAAATAGTTGGTGCATTATTAATTATAGATAATTCACTTGAATTTAATGGTTGATCTATGTTAGTTAATCTATGCCCAAAGTTTTGAGCTACTGTTGTAGCTATAGTTGAATGTTGCGAATTACTAATTGTTACTAAAACTATGCTTATTATGCTAAATATTAATGCTATTGCGCTCATTGCTATTGTAATATTAATTCTATTAATAAGGCTATCTAATTCTTTTTCTTGCATGTTAATTTATTAAACTTCAATATTTATAATAATTTGTATGCACTATGGTTCTTTAATTCAAATAGAAAGAGCTGATACAAAATATTTTGATTATGGTTTTATAGATTCACATCTGCATCTAGATCTATTTGAGAATCCAAAAGCTATTATAGAAAAATCTTTAAATAATAATCTATCTTTTTTACTTACAGCAGGTAGTAATAGAGAAAGCAACATAAAAAACATATCAATCTCTGATGGCAAAAATGTATTTGTTGCAGTTGGCATATCTCCTGATTTTTATCAGGATTATTTTGATATAAGTGATTTATTTAAATATAAGCAGGTGATTGCAGTTGGTGAGATAGGCCTAGATACTACTATAGACACACCATTAGATAAGCAATTAGATATATTTAAGAAGCAAATAGAAATAGCAAAAGAGAAAGAAGTGCCAGTAATAATACATTCTAGAGGTGCATTAGATAAAGTAGTCAATATATTAGAAGAAGCTAATGTAAAGAGAGCAGTATTCCATTTCTTTGAAGGAGATATAAATATCGCTAGGTCATTAGCTAAAAAAGGCTATAAGATATCTATACCTGTTAAACTCAATTCAAAGAAAAAGATTATTGTGAAAGAACTAGAAATAGAGAATCTTTTGTTTGAGACAGATGCACCTGTTGCCGGTGAATTTCCTTGGGATGTTATAGAGTTATATAATTATGCTTCTAAAGTAAGGGGTAAAGACATAAATGATATAAAAGATGCTATATTTAATAATTTTCGTGAATATTTTTATATTTAGGGGCCCGTAGCTCAGCTTGGATAGAGCAGCAGCCTTCTAAGCTGATGGTCGTGGGTTCAAATCCCACCGGGCCCGTGGGTGATAAACATGGCAAATGCAAAGAAATATGAAGAATTAATCGTACAAATAAAACAACAGATTGATTTGTTATTGAATGATAATAGTGTACCAAGGAATGTAAAGAATGTATTAGATAATGTGAAAAAGGACTTAGACAATAAAGATATAGAGTATAGTGTAAGATTCTCAAGCGCAACATATAAGATAGATGAAGTTAGCAATGATATAAACTTACCACCTTATGCAAGAACTACTATATGGAACATACTAAGCCTTTTGGAATCTGCAAAAGAGTAAAATGACTGCACTGCAAGAAATAATAAATAAGATAGAAAATATATTAATTGCATCTGATGCATTAGAAGTAAATCTAAATGGTATAGATGAAGAGCAGCTAATAAATAAAATTAAGGAATATTTTACTGATAAAGAAGAAAAGATATTAAATAAAGAGATATTAATAAAGATAGTTAATGAAATAAGAGAGAGTAATGAGAAAAAAGTAGTGGTTTTACATACAAATTACAAAGAGGCAAAAGATATAGATGCAAAATTTGAAATAAAAAATATATATCCAGAAAAAACAAGTTCATCTACAGAAGATTTTTTGAAGTATTTTAATAATAGATTTGATAAGATAAAAAGATTAATAGAAAGGAGAGTTAATTTCATAAAAGATATTAGTTCATTAAAGAATTATACAAATGGCAGAGAAGTGGCTATAGTTGGCTTAGTTTATGATAAGATAACAACAAAGAAAGGCCATATATTAGTTACTATAGATGATCCAACAGGTGTTGCTAAAGTATTATTTATAAAATCAGATGATCCTAATTTATCTAAGTTATATGATAGTGCTACTAAAATAGTAAAAGATGAAGTTATTGCTATTAAAGGAAAAATATCAAATTCATTGATCATAGCAAATGAAATTGTATATCCAGAGATACCTATTAAATCAATAACTCCAAGTAATGAAGATATAAGTATAGTATTTACATCAGATATACATATTGGAAGCAAGCTTTTTCTTAAGGATGAATTTGAAAAGTTTATAGAATGGCTTAAGAGCGATGACAAATCAGCAAGAAAGGTAAAATATATTATTCTTGGTGGTGATGTTGTAGATGGCATAGGGATATATCCTGAACAGCAAAAAGAACTTGAAGTAAAAGATATATTTAAGCAATATGAAATTTTGAAAAACTATCTAGAGGAGCTACCAGATTATATGCATATCTTTGTTGCACCAGGTAATCATGATGCAGTAACCCTTGCTGAACCACAACCACCAATACCAAATGATCTTTTCAAAGAAATTAAGAATAGCAATATACACTTATTATCGAATCCTGCTTATGTAACATTAAATGGCTTAAAGGTACTAGTCTATCATGGCGCATCTCTTGATCCTATTATTCGAGATATACCTGGTTGTAGTTATGAAAGGCCAACTACAGGAATGATTGAATTGCTTAAAAGAAGGCATTTATCACCTATATACGGTGGTAATGAAATATTACCAACAAGAGAAGATAAGTTAGTAATTGAGGACATACCAGATATAGTGCACATGGGGCATGTTCATAAAAACGACTATGCCATTTACCATGGTGTATTATTTATAAACAGTGGTACATGGCAATCTAGAACCATATATCAAATGAAATTAGGCCACTTGCCAACACCAGGGAGAGTACCAATATATAATATGCACACCTCTCAGCTCTATACAATGAAATTCTCAGATTTATCTTATGATTGATTTTATTAAATCTATCATAGTACTTGTTTTTGCTTTTGAAATACCATATTTTCTTTTATGAAAGGTATAATCTATATTATATATTGATATATCTCTCTTTCTAATACATTTAAGAAAATCAAATAATACCTTATAGCCTTCACCTATAAACTTTCTTTTATTCTTTTTATAAACTCTTAAGAAAAGATCTCTTCTAGAAGCAAATAAGCCAGATAGAGGATCTTTAGGTATAGGGTTATTACCAATAAATAATCTAAATATTACTAGCATAGTGCTTAACCTACTAATCATAAGTCTTATCATAGACCAATCCTCTATTTTTTTCCTATTACCTACTAATAAGTCATAATTTTTTATTAATGCTATAAATTTCTTTATCACTTCTGGTGGATGTTGAAAATCTGCATCCATTACTACAAAATACTTTGTATTTGTTTTTTCTATGCCATCTAATATGCTATATGTTAATCCTTTTTTCTTATTTAATATGCTTCTATCTAATAATGCAATATTTCTATTGTCTTTCATCTTTTCTCTTACTATTCTTCTTGTATTATCTTTTGATCCATCATCAACAACCAATATCTTAACATTTTTATAAAGCTTAGTTAATTTATCTAATAACAAACCTATATTGTCTTCTTCATTTAGAGTAGGTATTATTATTGTAATATCTCTTTCACTTTTCAAATTTTTCACCATAATCTATTTCTTATATACTCTTCATATTTTAAAAACATATTGAAAAGGTTTTCTAGTATAGGAACTTTGTTTGTAGCTTTAGTTAATATATCAATATCTTTTTCATTTAATACATGGAATAAGCTTAGTAATATTGGATATACTACTACAATTTCTAAAATTCCTATAATCAATTTTATTGTATATTCAAGATTTACAAAATAAAGCAATAAGATAAATAAGCTCAACAATAGATTTGTCATTATTAATTTTAGAATTCTTATCTTTTCTATAGTGATATTTGTTCTTATTTTAAAGAAAATTGATAGTATTACATTGTTTATAATATAGAATAAGAAAATGAGCCCAATAGCACCAAAGAGATAAGAGAATAGAGGTATTGTTGGTATTAGCAGTATTGCTGATATTATACTAGCTAGCATTATATCTTTTGTTTTTGAATATGCTACAAGTAATTCTCTTATAAAATATGGATATATAGTAAACAAAATGCCAATGCTAATAAGTGCCACTAGTATATTTGCACCTTGATAATTTGGGAAAAGGCTATCTACAATATAAGTTGAGGTAATTGCACCATATAATGAAAATGGCAGTCCAACTAGAAATGCAAAGAATATAGAGTAGTTAAATGCATTTCTTGCATTCTTGTTATTTTCAATACTTTTGCTAAATAAAGGTAGTAAAGATGCGCCTATTGAAGAAATTATTAAAGATATTATAGAGCCGATTTGCAAAGCTATACTATATTCACCTACTATAAAAGACGTATAGAATATTCCTAAGAATACAATACCCATATTGCTTGTTACCGAGCCCAAGATATTGCTTACTGTCAATGGATACGAAAACTGAAACATCTCCTTTATATATAAGCGCATCGATTTAATACAAAACTTTATGTTTACTCTTTTTTTGAGATTATAAAAGGCATAGATATTTGAGATAAGAAGTGCCATGAAAAATGCAGTAATAACACCATTTACTCCATAACCTAGAATTAGCAATATTATTGATAGTATGCTTTGTAAAGATGTATATAAAATAGATATAATCAGAAAGTCTTTGCTTAGCCTTAATCCTATAAATTGTGTTTGTAGAAAGTTTAGTATTATAGCGAGTGATGTTGCTATTATCGCTATTATTATCAAATAATTATTGTCATTTGTATGCGCTGATGAATGAAATAGATATGGCAATATAAACAAAGATACAATAGTTAAGATTAATACTATCAAAAGCAATACTGTAAATGCACCATCTAATTTTTTCTTATCCTCTTCTCTAGATAAGACCCTCTCGCCATAAGTTGATAAGCCAAAACTACCAATACCTGCTAATAAACCTGCAACACTCAAAGCAATATTATACAAACCATATTGCTCAGGACCAAGCGTTCTTGCTATATATATGAATGTTAGCCCATATACTAATAGATTTATAATTCTGCTAAATGCAATTGCATAAGCTGTCTTTGCTGTTGAGTTTATAATTTCACTCATTTGACCATCTTTCTATGAATCTTATATATGGTATTAAGATACTTAACCTATATTTTGATAGCATAGTAGAGATTTCTTTTAAATCAGACTTTTTTATTATGCCTTCTTTAGCTATAACTATTGGATAAGCTATTAACGCAATTAATAGATCTATTATTGAAGCAAAATAATAATTGATTATTATAGATAATATATAAAAGATAAGCATAAATGTAAAGCCTATACTATATATTCTAATAATTTTCTTTTTATTTACTTTTATACCAATTGTTTTGAAATAAGTAAAATTATTTACTATATTATAGACAAACAAAAAAGATACTATACCACTATATATACCTATTATAGGCAATAAAACAAAGAATACAAATATGCTTATTATATATGATATAGAATTTATTTTTAGTATAGCTTTTTGTCTCTTTAATGAGAAGAAAATAGGTGAGATTAATATAGAGGGTATTCCAAAAGAGAGCAATATGCTGCCAATCAATACAAAATATGGTGCTATTGCATACTTACTTCCTATAAAGAAGAATATTAGTGCTTTTGCATTTGCTCCAATGTAAAATAGTATTATCAATATTGTAGATAATGATATAAAGAAAGATCTCTCAAATAGCTTAGCGATTCTTTTTATTCCATATGTATATATAGTAAGCATCGATAGATTTATTGTTCCGTATATTAGTGTTATAATTGAAAATACCCTAAGCATTATACCATAGTTACCTACAAGATATTGCGAAAAATAAATACCTAATACCATCACTATAATATTTGATAAGCTGCTAGATACTGCATTGTTTATAGCAATTGGTGTAGAGAAAGATATTGCCTCTTTAGCTACATTTTTATTTACTCTACCTATACCAATCTTCTTTATTAAATAGTAGATTCCTATCATCGAACCAAAGATATAGCCAATTAGTAATGCAGACAATGCACCATATGGCCCTAATCCTATCTTTAAAAGTATAATGCTAAATATCAATACAGTAGTATCTTTTACTATACTTGAAAGCATCGTTTTGTTTGCTAGTCTTAATCCAACTAATGCATGATAAGGCACACCATATAAAATAGCAGTAATTACAATAATGCTTGATACTAACAATAAGCTATAATCAATATTTTCTTTACTATAGATAAAATATCCTATAATCGAGCCTATTATGAAAAGGATAAATCCAATTAAAATAGCAATAGCCAATGAAGTAGCTATAATATCACTTTTATCTCTTCTTCTTGTTGATAGTTCCCGCTGTGCGAATGTACCTAATCCAGCATTTCCTATTAAATCAACTAGAAGAAAATAAGTAAATGCAATTGTATATATACCATATTCGCTTGGTCCAAGAAGTTTTGCAACAATTATTAATGTTATTAAGTTTAATATTAATCCAAATGATTTAGCAATGAACAATAAAAAAGTTGTATTAATAGCTATTCTCTTAAGGTTCATCAAGATTTATTTAAGATAAAAAGTATAAAGAGTTTATGCAATCTCTATACTATCTTCAGGATAGCCTAATTGTATAAGCGCTTTCTTTACAGCTTCTTTATGATCGCCTTGCAGCTCTATGATCCCATTCTTTGCTGTACCTCCACAGGAAAGGATTCTTTTTAGGTCTTTTGCAGTCTTCTCTAATTCATCTCCTACTAAGCCGCTGACCACTGTCATAACCTTATTGAATTTTGTCTTTTGTGTAGTTACTTTTATCCTCTTTGCACCTTCTTTATCTAATATGTCACAAACACATAGCTCTTTTGGCAATCCACAACGAGGGCATATTTCCTGTTCTGCCATTATGCTTTAACACCTCTAGATCTTAATAAAGTCAATATCCTCGCTATATCTCTTCTTAATTCCCTTTTCTTAAAATTCTTTGTTGGTACAGAAGAAGCAGTTATCTTTCTTGTTTGAATCTGCAATTCTAATCTCAACTCATTTAGCTTATTTATTAAAGTTTCATTAGTCATTTCTTTCAATGATTTAAGATCTTTTCGTGCCATTATAATCATCTTTTACATTTCTAATATTTATAAATTTTGGTCTGCATTTTTTATAGTTTTTGGTAATTCTACTTTCTTAACTTCGCTTTTAGGAAATACAGTTCCTGGTGGTGTTATTCTTACTACTACTCCTATAGCACCATACTTTGGATATTGTGTATGTTTAGCCTCTCTTACTAGCTTTATTACATCACCAACTTTAGGTACATAGCCTACTTTTACTGTAACAGATTTTGCTCTTGCATTCTTAGCTGCTAATTTTCCAGAAACAGTAATCTCAGCTCCAATAGCACCATTATCAATAATCTTCTTAATAGCACTATGTAAGACTTTCCTTACATTACCCCCTCTTTCTAATGCGTATCCAATATATTTAGCAACAAGCAAAGGTTCTAGCCATTCATTTTCAACATTAGCTACTATTATTTGTGGATTCTCAACATGGTATTTTTTCTTTATCTCGTCTGTTATTTTATTTATATTTTCGCCACCTCTACCTATAACTCTACCAGGGTTTTTTACATAGACTGTTATTCTTGTTATTACAGGTGTTTTTTGTATATCTACTTTTGCAAACCCTGCTCTATCCAATACCTTTGCCAAATATTTACTTATTTGAAGTTTTACAATATTATCTTTTATGAATTGTAATTCTGTTACCATCATACCACTTTATTTGCAATACCTATCTCAACTCTTGCCCATGTTAGGTTTGAGTGCATTATCCTCATATGGTATTGGCCTCTTCCCCAATACAATGAACCTCTTGGTGGATATCTAAGCTCAACTCTAGATTTGTTTGCTGATGCATGGACTACAAATGCATTATCTACATCTATATCTTTTTCTTCTGCATTTGCTATTGCATTTGCCAATACTTTTTTTACTGCTTTTGCCGCCTTTATTGGATATGCACCTTTTTTGCCATTTAGCTCGTGTCTAGCCCCCATATGCTTGTTATGTTTTTTATACTCAATTGGCTTATGCTCATTTATTATTGAATCAAGTAATTTAATTGCTTCATTTACGCTTTTATTTCTAATAGCATCACATACTGCTATTAAATCCTTATAGCTAGCATTAATATTATCATTTCTTGCAAAAGCAATTTCTTTTATATTCTCTTTATTATAGCTATATCCTTTCATCATTTCACCGCTACGTTCATACTTCCTCTTGTAGCTCTTAGACCTGGCGTTGAATGTATTACTCTCTTTGTTGTAAAGACATAATCTCCTAGTCTATGACCTAGCATTTCTGGCTCTATACGCAATTCTTTATATTCTTTACCATCATGTACCATGAATTTTAAGCCAACCCATTGTGGTAATATTACTGCCTCTCTTAGTCTAGTCTTTATTGGTTTATTCTTTTCTTTTGCCTTTTCTACCTTTTCTAATAGTTTTTTGTATTGATAACTCATTCTTTTTAATGCCCTCCTCTCTCTTGCCTTTACAAGAGTAGCAAATGTATTAATATCCATTTTTTGCAATTCCTCAAGTGATTTGCCTCTATAAGAGAATATTTTAGCCATAGTTTATCAACCTCTCTTCTTTCTTCCTACTCTCCTAGCTGCAATATGACCAACCTTTGCTCCTGGAGGTGCATTTCTTGATACCATACTTGATGTTCCTTTATGGTGCTGCTTACCTCCGAATGGATGATCTACTGCATTCATCTTTACTCCCCTATATCTAGGCCATAACATGTTTCTTGCATGCATAATATAGTAATTCTTACCTGCTTTCATTATTGGCTCTGCTTTCATACCACCTCCTGCTACTACACCTATCTCTGCTGTGCATGTATCTGGCAGTGTTATCGATTTTTTGGAAGGAAGCATTAAGTTAACTTTTCCATTTTCATGTGATAATATTATTGCATAAGTACCTGAGCCTCTTGCGAATGCCCCGCCATCGCCAGGACTTCTTTCTATGTTATGAACATAGTAGCCATCAGGTATATTCTTCAATTGCATTATGCTGCCTAACTTTATATTATTTGGATCATTTATTGTTATCCTATCACCTATTCTTATTCCTTCAGGTGCAAAATTTATTGATATTGTATTATCATTGTATCTAACAAGCATCAAAGGTGCACTATGTCCTGGGTCATCTATAAAGTCTATTACTTCACCAAATTGTGCTTTTGGCATTTTTACCACTACATCTGCCTTGAACCTTGTTGTAGGTTTTGCATATGCATTAGATCCTTTTCCTCTTCTCTGTTGCTTTAGTCTTTTACCCATAGTTACACCAATTTCAATTTTATTGCGATATCACGTGCATTATAATTCTTGTTTAATTTTATATAGGCTTTTTTTACTTTTCCTATAGCAACATTTATCTTATCTACTTTTACTCCAAATTGCTTTTCAAATGTCTCTTTAATATCTTTTTTATTTGCTTTCATATCAACTACATATGTAATTATATTATCCTTTTCTATCTTATTTATTGCTTTTTCTGTACCTAATGGATATAATAAAACATTCATGGTTTCTCAACCTTGTTTATTGCATCTTCAATATGCTCTATTGCACTTTTACTCCATAGAGAGGGCCTTGGTTTATTGCCAGGTGCTATCTTATTTACTCTTAGCTCATCTAGTGTGCATATTTCTAAGCCTGCAATATTTCTAGCTGCTTTATATAATGGCTTTTCTTTATTTGATATAAATAATATAAGTGCCTTTTTGAATATTCTCTTTCTGCTTTTTCTTGATAAGCCTTTCCTTATCCTAGGCTCTTTTGCATCTTCTACAATATTGTATAAATTAAGATTTTTAAGTACAGATATAAATTCTTTACTCTTCTTTATCTCTTCTATCTTATCATCAACTATAACAGGATAAGCTCTATCATTATTGATTAATAAACCACTTATTGCTGATTTTATAGCCTTTCTATACTCTTTTATATTTATCTCTTCTTTTATCTTTTTCTCTACTTTTGTTGGATGAGCTCTTCTTCCTTTTTTACTAGAAGGAACCCTTCTTACATCTCCTAATGCTCCTCCACCTAGCTTTACTCTTGGTAATCTTGCCCAACCTCTATCTCTACCTGCTCTATAAGCACCCCTTCTTCCTACATATACTGCTGTTGTTTCCAAACCAGCTAGCCTATATCTACCTTGCTTTTGTAATTTTGAAGTAAGCTCTGCTATTAATGCTCTATTTACCAAATATTCTTTAAAACCTTCATTGAATATATTTGGCAAATCTAATTTGCCTTCTTCTTTTCCATTAATATCATAAATGGGCAATTGCATGATTACACCTTAGCTATATATGTTATTTTTGGTTTATTAATTGCTTTTTTGTTTGCTCTAAGTGCATATCTTAGCCTTACTATTCTTTTTGGTGCTCCTGGTATTGAGCCTTCTAATACTATAAACTCATTTTTTATCTTACCATAATTAGTAAATCCACCCTTGACATTAATCTTATTTGGATCGTTGCCAATCATTAATACTCTTTTATTTAAATCAGCTCTGTAATTATAACCCATATGTCCTGCTTGTGGTACTGTATACAAAACATCATGCGGTGTTATAGGGCCAAGGGTACCAACATGTCTTACTTTATTAGTTGCCTTTCTTGGTTGTTTAGCAACACCATATCTTTTTATAGGTCCTTGCCAACCTTTCCCTTTTGATATAGAAAATGCATCTAGATAAATACCCTCTTCTATTATATCACTTATTTTTATTTCTTTACCAAGCCATTTTTCTATAAATGCTATCTTTTCACTTATATCTTTTCCTCCAACTGCTACCTCATATCTATATAGCTTTTTATTATGTGATCCTGTACTTGATAGATCAGATATCAATAAAGCCCTTGCATCTATAAAATCTTTCATATTCTTTTTTATTTCCTCTAGATTATGTTTGTTCTTTAGTTTAAGTTTTAGTTTTTGAATAAGCTCATTGCTATAAATCTCTATTTTAGGCTCTTTGTAGGTATAGTCTTTTTTATATAATCTTATTCCATATACATATGTTTTTGGATATTCTAGTATTGTTACTGGCTTAAACACTTCTGTTCCCTTTGATGGGCTATTAGAATCATCAATGAGCATTATATGGTTCATTCCTGCCTTTATTGCTAGTAATCCAAGAAATCTAGTCTCATCTACTTTAGGCCAATGCCTTATTCTTGGCAATTGACGCTTAGCTCTTCTATGTGGCCAGAATTCTAATGAACCTCTCCTCATCAATAAGCACTTTTTAAACTAGAAATATTTATATTGTAAATATATTTATATCTTTTTGTTTTCTATCAGAAAAATAAAAGCAGAAACTTTTTAAAATTTAATTCAATAAGCTTATTAAGTGAATGCATGAAAAAATCTAGCAAAAAAGAGGTAAAGAAGGCACAGGCAGCTATAGAATATTTAACTACCTATGGCTGG
>JAGDXY010000013.1 GCA_023256495.1 Microcaldota archaeon | reverse complement strand
ATAACAATAAGAAAGTTTGCAAAAAATCCTTGGACAATGCCAGCACTAATAGCAAATGGCACAGTAAGTCCAGAAATAGCTGCATTATTATGGCTTGCAATACAAAACGAGATTAGTATATTAATAAGTGGTGGTACAGCTAGTGGAAAAACAAGTTTCCTAAATGCTATGAGTATATTCTTTCCAGCAAATAGAAGAATAATATCTGTAGAAGAAACTAGAGAGCTAACATTACCATCATTTCTACATTGGGTTCCTATGCTGACAAGGCAACCAAATCCAGAAGGAAAAGGAGAGGTTCGTTTGTATGACCTACTTATAAATTCATTGAGGCAAAGACCAGATATAGTTTTAGTTGGAGAGATAAGAACCAAACCAGATGCAGAAACATTCTTTGAGGCTATACACACAGGACACTCTGTATATGGAACAATACACGCAGATAATGTAGAGGATACATTAATTAGATTAACAAACCCACCTATAGAGATACCAAAAATAACAATAAACGCGCTTGGTTCAATAGTAACACTATTTAGGCATAGAAAGAGAGGTATAAGAAGGGTATTAGAGTTTGGCGAAGTACTAGGAAGTGGAGATACAAATGTATTATATAGGTGGAATTCAAGAGAAGATATATTTTTAAAGATAGGCGAAATGACAAGATTAGCTGAGCTAATAGGACTATATGGTGGCTATACGAATAAAGAGATTGCGGATGATATAGCAATGAAGAGCAAAATTTTATTATGGATGGTAAAGAATAATATCACCAGTGTAGATGAAGCAGGCTTTGTTATAGCAAATTATTATAAAGACCAATCAAAGATAATAGATTTAGTTAATAATGATGTAAAGTATACAAAAGATCTGATAACATGACAACTTATGAAGAAGCATTGAATATGATAAATTCAATGAAACCTATTACACCAACATTGATAGATATAAACGAAATGCTCAACAAAAGGATTAATATTAATACTATAGACTACAATTCTGCGCTTAGCTTATTAAATGTACAACAAATAAAAACAAAACCAATACAAATAGTAAAAGAAGAGATACCTACACAAACTAAAGAAAAACAAATTCAGCAGCAAACAAAACCACAAACACAAAAAGAAGAAACCAAAGTACCAATTAAAGAGGAAATAGAAAAGATTGAGGGAGTTAGCAATATAGTAGAAAGGCAAATAATAAAAAGAAAGATCAAAGATTTAGTATTACCAACATTGAGCATACAAGACCAAATATCAGAATTAGAAAAGATAAAAGAAGGATTAGATGAAAAAGTATTCAACGAAGAACAAATAAGCATAATAAAAGAGGAAGTATCTGGTTTGGAACTTAGTATAAAGATAGAAAGCCCGACTGCAGATAGCTTTGTAAAAGGTTTAAGAGATATGAGAGGAAGACTCTTAAATGATGTTATTAATAAACTGCGTGAGATGTATGGCACAGCAGAATGAAACAACTTTTAAAAAACCATCAAAACTAGATAAATATGCAGTAGGTATATTGGTAAAGAAGCCATATGTAAAAGATGCAGTAGCTGAAATGATGCCAAATACTGATCCTATAAAATTTGTAAAAAATATGTTTTTCAATGCTTTAATACTGGCTATAATTTTAAGCATTGCATTGTCTATATTATTTCTTAAAATAGCGCCATCTCTCATTATAATAGTGCCTGTAATAGGTTATGCGCTATTCCAATCAATGTTTAATAAATTTTTATTGTTTCCTGTACAAAAAAGTAAAGCGTTTGGAAAGCAAGTAGAAAGAGACATATTGTTTGCAGCTAGGGATATGATAATAAGTATGCGATCTGGCTTACCATTAGTAGATGCGATGAGAACAGTATCTAATGGCTATGGTGCCGCTAGTATTGAATTCTCAAAAATAATAAATTTAGTTGCTCTGGGCAAATCGACAGAAGATGCAATAGAAGAAGTTAGTATGAAAAGCAAATCAAAGACATTTAAAGAATTAATGCTACAAGCAAGCGTTAGCATAAAGGCAGGAGCCGATGTAATAGAAGCTCTGCAGGCAGTAGTTGAAGAGGCAACAAACGAAAGAGTAATAGAATTAAGAAGATATGGACAAAAGCTAAATGCACTCGCTATGTTCTATATGTTATTTGGAGTAATATTTCCAAGTATGGGAATTGCAGTAGCTACAATAATGACAACATTCATTAACATATTTACAGTTACACCCACATTGCTTGCAGTTGCATTAGTAGGCATAGCGTTTTTGCAGATTATATTCTTGAATATAATTAGGGGTTCAAGACCCTCATTCACTTTGTGATCAAATATGGTTGACTATAATAAACTTATATCAAGGCAGCTATATAATTTTATAAAAAGAGAACATAAATTAGCTGGATTAAAATTAAATGTTGATAAACTAGTATCTTTTCTAATAATATTTGGGCTTATTTTATTTGCAATTCCTCCTTTTGTCTTATATATTATCTTCAAATATGACATTATAATAAGTATATTATCAGGTTTTGCTGCAACTATCTTGTTTTATATTGTTGTATATGCAATAATAGAGTTTAGGATAGAACAGAGAAAGAATTATGTTGAAAGTGTATGGCCTGATTTTCTAATTATAACTTCAGCAAACATAAGAAGCGGTATATCAATTGATAAGGCATTAGTAAATGCTGCAAGACCAGAATTTACCTATTTTAGCAATGATGTACAAGATGTGGTAAAGTTGGTATATGCAGGCCAAACAATACAACAAGCATTGAGTGAATTAACTAATAGATATAGATCAACATTATTAGCGAGAACAATCAGGATAATAAACCAAGCAATTGAATATGGTGGTGGAGTAAGTGATATACTAAACCAAATTGCAAAAGAAACAAGAAGTCAGCAAACAATACAAAAAGAGGTTAGCGGCCAATTATTTATGTATACTATATTCATTGCATTCGCTACACTAATAGGTGCACCTGTGCTATATGGACTAACTTCTCAGATGATAGGAGTAACAGAGAGCGTATGGGCTAGCATATTAAAAGAGAATCCACAAGGCTTACCAACAGCGGGTGTAGCATTTCTTAAGCCAAGCCCACCGCAGATTACAACACAGCAATATAAAGACTTTGCATTAGGTGCAATTATTATAATAACAGGTATGGGCTCATTTATAATATCTGCAATATCAACTGGTTCTGTAATTAAGGGCTTTAGATATTTTCCTATTTTTATAGCAGTAGGTATATTAGTATATTATGCGGTAGCAACATTAATAGCCGGTGTATTTAGCACTATATTAAATGTGCCAAGCTAATAATTAAGATTGATTATATAGATATAAACCAATTAGATTCCAAAAACTTATAGGGGTATTTTGATAAGTGTTTGTATTGCCCAAAGTAGAGAAGGAATTTGTAAATGAAACATTATATATTGATGAATTATAGCCATTATTGCTATAATCATTTGCATTTCCATTCAATGGCCACCAAGCTACAAGATAACTATTCAATGGTGTTCCATATAAGCCTCTTTTATATATCTCTTCAATCTCTGCTTTTGGCAAGGCAGAAGAATAGAACTGATAGTTGCTTACTAAGCCATTGAAATGATTACCGTTGCCTGAATTAGCAGAATCTATAGTACTAATTGGGTAATACATTAAGTTAGAATCACCAGGAACTGAACGTATTCCTATATTGCTATTCCTATATACGCCATCTATATAACCAGAGTAATTTATTGCACCATTTGAATAGGTCAATACCATTACTATATTACTCCATTGCCTAATAGGTATAGGGCCAAGATTAACGCTTGGTAGATCCCATATTCTAATATAAACATTACCATTTACCATATCTATCCAAGTATCATGCCAACCTACATCGGGTGTTGATTGACCTAGCTCATCTACTATATCACCACCGCTAGAACTAAACGGATAAACCCAAATAGAGATAGTAGCTTCTTGATTTTGATTATTCATAAATGCAAAACCTTCGTCTTGCTCTATATAACCATTGCTAACATTTGCTACAGAACCACTGCTTAATTCTAATGGCTCTAAACCAACATATAAATGTCTCAAATATGGACTAAAGCATGTTGAGTAATTATAACAATTAATTCCTGGTATAGGCAAATAGCCATTTTGATAAGGTAAAATGCTATCTAGACTATAGTTTTGCAGAGGATTAAATAATATTGCATTTGGGGTACCATTATAGTTATTTCCACTATAGTCATTTGCATTTCCATTCAATATATACCAAGCGACTAAGCCATTTGATAAAGGAATCCCATCTATGCCTCTAGCATATAAATTTGCAATCTGTGAAGAATTTAATGTTATATTATAGAATTGCAAGTTAGCTATTTGGCCAGAGAAGAACTCATTTCCATTATTTGTACTTTGCCAACCATTTGTATAGCCATATCCTATAAACCAGTCATAAGAAGTAAATGTCTGTGGTTTACCTACCGCAGTAGCTACAAGCCTTCCATTTACATATAATTTTTGTATACTTTGGTTTTGTACTATAGTCACAAAAAACCACTTGTTGTTTGCTACATAGATACTAGTAGTAAATGGTTGTGAACCGATCCAATCACCACCGCTTAGATAACCTTGATCATTAATATATATTACTGGAGAATACTCGCTCTGACCTGAAAGCCCTGGATTGTTTTGATTAGATAATACGACTCCACTAGCATTTGATTTAAACCAAACACTTATAGTAAAGTTATTCCCTGGATTTACAATACTATTATATGGTAATGCAATATAGCTACTCTTTCCATTGAATGTTGAAGCTAATCTATGAGCGTTTTCTATACTTGCTATACCATAGGAAGATGGTATAAATGAAGAAGAAGCCCAGGATAGATATGAAGGAGCAAAAGGGGAATAGAAGAATGAATCATTATAGATATTATGCAATAATGGTTCTATATCAAAAGTTGATAATTCACCAGAGCTAATAAATATCTTTTCATTATCATAAAGCTCATTAAAAATAGGAGAAGATGAGCTATATACTAAATAAGGTATTGCATAGTTAACAGATGAATTCAATTGCGATGTAATCAAAGCACCAAACTTATTTATACAATTTCCAACAAGCAATGAAGATGGATCAACAATGATAACAGATTTATTATTTGGTGCATTTACTAAATAATTTGGCAAATAGCTATTTATGGTAGTGCAATTTGCCCTAGAAGGAACCAATTCAGAAACACCATAATAAAATCCTTTGCCATAAATAGCATAACCCCCTATGCGAATTACTGAACTAGATAAATTAAAAAATGAAATAGTTTTATAAGAACCCTGCTCTGCAGAATAAAGATTTGGCAAACCATATAATGGTATAGATGTATTTATTAGTATAGAATAGTTTTTTGAAGATAAAGTAAAATTAATAGAATATGCTAAGCTTATATTAGAATAAGAGTTTTGGAATATTCTTGGCTTTGATATATTAACATTTGATAAACCTAAACTTGACAAAACCTTTAATAAATGAGATAATGTATAATTAGACATGCTGTTTGTAGTAAATACATTGCCACTTAGTGTACTATTTGGTAATACTCCATTATAAATCAAATTACTTAAATAAATGCTAGTATTTGTTATAAAGTTGTTTTTTCTTAGATATGGCCTTAATTCATAATTTGCTAAAGTTATTATAGCTCTTTCCAATGCATATTTAGAGAACAATATAGAGAAATTAGTTATAGAACTAAAACTTATATTGCTACGTGATGCAATTTGACTCGCTAAATTATTCTTATTTAGATTTATCAATATAAGATAATATACTTCAGCTAACATTAAGAACAAAAGAATTATTATCAAAAGACTCATCAATTGAAGCTTCATGTTTAACCCCAATATAAGATACTATAATTTGCTTTGTTGTTGGGTAATTTAATCTTGCTTACTGAATATGAGCTATTTAATGAATATATGCCGCTTTTGCTAAAACCAATATTAACAGGCCAAGCAAGTAATTCATTATTTATATACGAATTTGTATCTCCTTCTAGTAACCACCATGCAGATGCATAATTAAGTGGTGGTGCATTTATTCCATTCTTATAAATATCAAATATTGAGCTAATGGGCAATGCAATAGGATATATCTGAATATTTACAATCGAACCGGTATAGAAATAACTACCTGCTCTTGTCCCAATGTATAATATGCTCTCTGGGGCTTGGTTAATCTTTATGCATGATGTTTTCTTTGAAGTTATATTTGTGTTTACTATCAAGGTCATTTTGCCACCATTAAATACAGCTCCTATAAAATAGAAAACAGCAGGTTTTAATTTATAAGTTAGATTTATATAACAATAACTAGAACCATTAAAAACACCAAATTCTAAAGAACTTGCATTGTAAAGCAATTGATATTGATCATTCTTAAATAATAAATAGCCATTTTCGTTGCCAGTCATATTAGCCCAAAGGGTAATGGTAAGACCTGTAGAAGGGTTTAGAGTTGGGTAATTATTTACAAATAAATAACTATTTCCATTAAATTCTGCAACAGGATTAAAAGAAATTAGAGTAGTGCCATTATAGAAGGAGTAGTTTACTGGTGGAACATATTTATCTAGCAGATAATTTGCATAAGAGGTTAAATTGAGTGAATAAAGTTCCTCTACTGTAGATAATAGATTATTTGATAAAATATTTGCATTACCAAAGATGAAAAGTTCATTCCCAATTGGTATAAACAGATCGCCAAATGCGCTTGATAGATTTGCAATTTTCAAAGAAAAAGGCATTGCATTTAGAAATATAGGCTCGCCATTAGATAGATTAAACATACCAGTGCCATTGCCCCAAGTTGCATAAATATCTGTATTTGTAACAACAGGTATTGCCTTGTTTATTGATGAAAACTTTATATTAGATGACCAAATTATATTGTTATTCTTAATTGCATATAAGCCACTATCTGTCTCAACTATTAATATATTCTTTGACATAGCTAAACCTACAATAGGGCTATTTAGATTATAATCATAGATAAATGTGCCATTAGGATAAAATGCATTTATTATAGAACCAGAACCAACAAAGATTGTGCTAGAGTTTGCTACTATATTTGATACGCTTCCATAAGACTGAGAAGTTTCCATTGTAATAGTAGAAGAGATAGGATTAATATAAAAGATATAGAAATTATTTGTTATTGTAGATAAATATAGGCTAGAACCAGAAATGCCTATATCTATAGGCTCTGCACCTAGATTATATGACCAAGCCAATGTGCCGTTGTTTATATAATAAGATATAATATTTCCACTATAAGTACCTGCTATTATTGTATTTTTAAATGGTATAAGAGGAGTAGTTATAGGAGATTGGGTATTAATATGATAATATGTTGAGCCATTCAATGAAGAGAAAATCAAACTGGTTGAATTTGCATAAATAAGATAACCATCATAAACTATAGGATCTGTAACTAATGCCTGGTTTATCACATTTTCTATAGAAAAATTAACTGGGTTGATTATATACAAATCATTTGAAGTCACTACATATAAATATGGCCAATAACCAATAACATTATACTTTATTGAGGAAGGAAAGTTTAATACTTTAAGTAAAAACATAGAGTTAGGGCCTATAGATATATAGTTATTGCCTTTTTCATTACTATTTTCTAATGGCCAATCTGCATATGGTAAATAACTAATAATAGAGCTATTTACTTGTAAATCTTCTATTTTGTATAATGAATTAACAAAGTTATTAAGTCCATTTAATTTTGAATAAAGTTGATTTATAGGAGTATATACCAAATAAGCTAAGATAGAAATAGCAGCTGTTGCTATTATTAATGCAAAGAGTGCATCCAAAGTAAATACTATTCCTTTCATATCAAGCACTTATATTGCTCCAAACATAGACTATAACATTAACGCTTTTATTTGTTATCTCTGATGGCACAATATCGCTACTAATATATTTTGCTTTATATATAAATGGGTTCTTTCCTATTGTTATATTAAGATTAGAGCCTTTTACTTCGATAAAGTAATCATAAGGCATATGCAATAGATATTTGCTAAGTTGATAATCACTATTATTGAAATTTGCTATAGCCTCTAAAGTAGCTAATTTATTCATATCTATAGAGCCTTTACTATTTAATAAACCTGGAGTAAAATTATATAGGCCAGGATTTGATAAATTTATTAGTAAATTCCAATTACTAGGTTCGCCTTGTGAGAATAGCTCATATATTAATGTGGATTCTGCTAATTTTATATTATATGATGGATTATGATAAGATGAAATGTATTGGTTACTTATACTGCTCCAAAATAATACCAATAATATTAGAGCTGTAAAGAATATGACAATAGCAAAGACAATATCAAAGGACCAAAACTGCGCTTTCATGGATAAACACCTAATGGCACATTTATTATACTATATTTTGGATATGTATGATAGATTGCATTTGCAAGGCTTTCATTTATGAATTTATTAAATACCATTACATTGCTTATCAGTCCATTGAAGTATTGTGAACTACATGCCCATGTGCCTAGACATATAAATGATGGTGTTGCTTCTATAGAGCCAGTATATGAATTTGTATATACAGGCATGCCATTTACATATATTACTACGCCATTTGTTGGAGATGCACTACAAATTACATTATATAATGTATATGGTTGTATTTTATAGTTTGTAACAAAATATTGCCAACTATTTGAATATGAAATACCACAATAAAGATCACCATTAGGCTCTATTCCTATTTGAAAACCACCTGATGTAGAACCGGGACCATAAGATATTATATTTGGTGTATCTCCATATGTTGGTTTTGCAATAAACCAAGCACTAGCACCAAAACCACCAGATAAAGGCAGATAGCCATTTGCTGCCACATATGAGTTACCATTTGCACCATAGCTAAATAAAAGACCATTCTTAAACATATAAGTCAAATTACTTATTTGATTATATCTAGTAAAAGTAGCACCATAATTAATGCCATTTAGCTTCTTGTTACTATAGTCATTTGCATTTCCATTCAATGGGTACCAAGCAACCAAGCCATTTGATAAAGGAATTCCATTTATTCCTTCTTTATATAATGAATAAATCTCTTTGCTACTCAATGGTCTAGAATAAATTTGAATATTTGCTATGCTACCATTAAATACATTTGCCCATGCTTGCTCATAGCCAATAACCCAAGGATAAGTAGAGTTAAAAGAAGAAATTAGAGTACCACTGCTACATGTTGGTCCAGGTCCATGTGAACCAGAGTTTGTATAATAAGCAACAGGTATGCCATTTACATATAATCTAAAGCCATAACTTGAGTTATATACACCAACCACAAAGTACCAATTCTTATATGTAAATGAATCAAGAGATGTAGCAAACTCGCTTATACTATTTGAATCCCAACCAAAGAAAAAGCCAAAGTAATTATTGCTCGCTGGGCTTGTACCTAGAGTTAATGAATAACCGCTTCCTGGGCCTCTATCAGTTAATATTACATTTGAATGCCCACTACCACACCATCCTGTGCTAGAGCCATTAATATAAACCCATGCTGCCTCTGTCCAACCAGAGGGAGTAACATTTCTATTAAATAATGTTATATTTCCTTTAATTCCATTGAATGAAGAAACAAAATTATTTACGTTATTGAGATTAATTAAGTTTAAATATCTGCTTGAATTTAATGACCAAAGACCATTATAATAACCATTGCTAATATTTTGACTTAAAGGAATCCAAGTGGTAATAGAACTAAATGGTAAGCCATAAGGTCCTTCTAGATAAAGTGTATACATCTGTTCATTTGATAAAGCAGAGCTATATAATTGTAGATTTCCAAAAGAGCCATAGTAATTCATGCCACCAACGATTATGCTATTTACGCTACTAATAACATGTGAACTTTGATTTATAAGTATGCCGTCTAAGAATATGCTTGTTCCAGATGTACTTGAAACAATGCCAAAGTCATACCAATTATCACTGAATATTTTAGTACTATATAAAGAACATAGAGTGGAGTACTTTAGCATAATAGCTGATGAATTGAAAGAGATATATAATGGGGTATTGCTAACATTCAAAGAAATTAATTGATCATTAACATTACTACAAGACAATGTATTATTACTAACTTTACTTGCATTAAACCATATATTTAAAGAAAATGGTGAATTAATACTAGTAGTTACATTAATGCTTGAATTATATAGTTTAGTTACTAATGAATTAAGCCAATTTGTATCAAACGCATTTCCATTTGCATGTGCAAAAGATAAATCATAAACTGTATTTCCATAGCCTAAATTCAAAGGATAAAATAAAGAAATGCTATTTGCATTCATTGGATAAGCAGTAACTAATACATGCGCAGTGCCTTCTGTTTTATTAAATGAAAGATATGCAGTTGCAATACCTGATTGGTTTGTTGAAGCAGTATATACCTTTGAATTATTGAACAAGCCGATATTAGCAACAAAACCAACTAATGCATTACTTATTGGCTTGCCATTACTACCAATAACCTTAGCCAATATCTTATTTACTGAATAGAATTGAACAGAGCCATATGTCTTAATAGTATAGTTATTTCCACTATAGTCATTTGCATTTCCATTCAATGGAACCCAAGTTAATAGATATTTATTTAAATTAGATAAAGGTGCACCATTAATGCCTTCATTATACAAAGCATTTATTTGATTACCTGTAAGAGGTATTGAATATATCTGCACATTTGCTAAATAACCAGAGATAGGATTACAGCCACCACTAGAAGTAATCGGATTCGTACCGCTTATAGTAAAACCATTGAAGTATATTTGGCCAGAAGCAGGAGTAGAACCAATAGGCTTTCCATTCAAATATATTGTTAAAGCACTACCATTATAAACACCAACCAATTGCTGCCATGTATTTTGAGCTAATGGAACTCCAGGGAATAATCTATATTGTTGACCATTTGTATTTGTTATACCCCAGGATTCCGTAGGTGGATTTACTCCAGATTCAATATAAAAGTAAAAATTATTCCAACAACCGCTACCACCAGATATTGCATTCTCCCAATAATTATTAGGTGAACCCCAAAGCCCATTATCTATTGGATAAAACCAAAACACTACAGTTATATAGTTTAGCGCTTTATTAGATGTTGTATTTTGTATATAGCCAGGTGGTACCTGAGAAAAACTTGCAGCATAGAATTGTTGTGAAAATAAGCTAAGATTAAAATTTGAAATATATGATAAATTGCTTGAACAATTGTAATCTATACATATAGCCCCATTCATATTTGATATGTTTAAATAGCCAAAAGCTACTGGTATGTTATAAAGATTGTTTATTTTATAAATTGGATTAGATATAATGTTTTTTGCAATTGAATATGAAACACTTTGAAACTTCTCGTTTCCTATAGAGGCAGATACAACAACAATTCCTTGAGGTGATATTGTTATGTTATAAGAAGATAAGCCAAATATAACAGGAAGAGCAAATCTTTCAGAAAAACCAGAGCCTTGGGCATAAACAAAATTTATATTCATAGCTATAGATTGAGCTAAGCTAGAAAGCTCAGAATAAATCTCACTTGATGAAACAACAAGGTGCTCAAATGATAAAACAGAAAATAAGAATATAAAGATAATAAGAACTAATGAATATATGATAATGTATTCTAGTGCAATCTGATTTTTCATTAAGACACCGTTGTTATGTAGACACAAGGTATAGAAGTTTGAGTAGGGCAAGATGATAAAGCACTAATCTTAATTAAATATGTGCCAACTTGAGTTGCACCTAATAGATCACCACTTATATTTGCTGGAGTATAAGCAGTTATGTATGTATAGCCAGTATTGCTTCTAAGCATAAATATAATCTCATGACCAACAGTATTGCCTACATTACCAACATATATGTAAGAAACACCTGGTGGTATATAAATAGATATTGTCTCTGATGCAGGTGGCCCTTCTGAAGCTACTACTGTGGCGACATCAGCTAAATTAGATGCAGCTTGCTGTGCCTCAAAAGAAGATAAAGCAACATTTGTATTTGCTAGTTCTATGAATGCTAAAACAACAATAGGCAAGAGTATAATGAGTCCAAAAGAAAGGGTAATTAACAATTCAAAGCTTGATTGTAAACTAAATCTCATATATCCTACCTATATTCTTCTTTTCTGATATAAGCAAACTCTTTTCTTTTATAGCCATATTATAAACTCTATCTAATGCCTCTTTTAATACTTCTAATAAACCAAAACCATTATAAGATGATGTAATAACTCCTTTCTTTGTATATAATCTTGCTTTAATCTCAAATCTATTGCCTTTCATATGCTTTATATCTATAGATACATAATCTGGTTCTATACCACTTAATTGGCTTATATTGTTAACTAAATCACTAGCCTCTTTTATTACATCTTCTTTATATGGCTCTGTCTCTTCATCTAAACCAGAGATCATAACAAGTTCATGTTCTTTTCTACCAATCTTTATTACTCCTCTTAATATATCGCTAACAGTGAGCATACCAATAAGCCTATTGCCTTCTAGTACTGGTAAAGAGGATATATTCTTTTCTACAAATGATCTTATTGCATCATCTATACTACTATTCTTACTTATTGTAAAGACATTACTTTGCATAATATCACTTACCTTTGCTCTGTTTATATCACTCTTTCTAAATGGTGGAGCTCTTTCTGGTATTTTAGAAGAATATACAAGCATATCTGTAAGCGTAATGATTCCTACAAGCCTGTCTTGATTAATTACAGGCAAAGTAACTATATTATAATTCTTCATCGTAGCTTTTGCCTGAGCTAATGTTGCATTGACATCTATTCCTATTACTGGTGTTGTCATAAAATCATTGACTTTAAATGCAGATAATAAATGTTCAGAGAGAAATATACGCAATAAGGTATTTCTCTTTAATGCACCTTTTATTATTGTATCTCTTTCATATGGTAGCAACCTGCTTTTATTCAGATACATATATTCAGTAGCATGCATTATAGATGTTGAGCTATTTATTAAAGGTACTCTCTTCGCTATCTTGAATGATGCCTGATTTTCATTTACTAAATTAAGGCTCTTTACCAAGCACCTCTTATCAACTATGCCAAAATACTTATTGTCTTTAGTTAATATTACTCCTTCCTCTTTTGTAATTGTTGGAATTACTTTAACAAGAGGTGTATCATGTTGAAATATTTTTGCCTCTTCAATTAATTCTTCTGGTACAGGTATATGCTCCATAAAAACACCTAAAGATAATAATAAATTTAATTTTAAATTTCTTTGTAACTAAACTTTATATATGCCAGGATGGCAGATCGGCTATGCAGCCGCCTGCAGAGCGGCGGAGAGGGGTTCGACTCCCCTTCCTGGCTTATATTTAAAAATTTGATTTTCTAAATTAAAAACAATGAAAATCAAATTACAAAGTGCAATGGAATATTTAATGACTTATGGTTGGGCTATTTTAGTAATAGCAATTGTTCTTGGTGCATTAGCAAGTCTTGGTATATTGAATCCATATACATTTGCTCCTAAGGCTCAGCCTGGCTCTTGCCAAGTTTATAGACCATATGGCCAAGGATCAAATCAATATGTTAGCTTAGTTGGCACTTGTACAAATATGCTACCAGAGTATGTTGCACAGTTCAACGGACAAAACAGCTACATTAATATACCTACTTTCCCATCTCAAAATAAGGAAAGTATCTCTATATTAATATGGGCTTCTCCTACTATCGCGGGATCGGGTACCTCTTACTCATCATCAAATGTTATTATCTATGAAGGAAGCTCGTCAAATTCAATACAGATAGCTTATCAATCAAATTTTGACATTAATATAAATGGTTGGCTCCAAAATGGCGAGTCTTCTTCAAATGCTGTGCCATTACATTCATGGTCTCAAATTGCCTTCATACAGAATTCATCTAGTGGTATTGTATATATTAATGGTGTGCCTTCTGGAACAATGAGTACAAATGGGAATGCAGCTGAAGTCGATCCAACCCTAAGTATTGGAAGTAGTTTAGGAAAAATGTCACCATATAATTTTATAGGATATATAGCAAATGTGCAGATCTACAACACTTCTCTTTCAGCAAACGAAATCCAAGCTCTATATCAAGAGGGCATAGGCGGCGCGCCCATAGACCTGCAGCATCTTGTAGGTTGGTGGCCGCTCAACGGCAACGCAAACGAAATTCAAACCCTCTACCAAGAGGGCATAGGGGGTGTACCTATTGATTTGCAGCATCTTGTTGGCTGGTGGCCATTGAATGGAAATGCAAATGATTATAGTGGAAATGGTAATAATGGACAAGCAAACAATATTATTTGGGTTTCTACTTGGGAGAGTTCATATACACCGCCATGAGAATCTATTATTAAAAATTCCAAATTTTATGATTCAAATTTATAATAAAATGACTAACGTATGAGTCAAATTTAAATATATTTTCCTATTTTAATAATAATTGATTAAATGGAACAAAGCAGAATTATTGATATATTAAACGACTACAACTTTTGGGGCAATTTTAATACAAGTTTATATGAAAGAGATTCCATATCTATACTTAAGAAAAATCTAGAAGTGCCTGTAGTTAATGTAGTAAAAGGAATAAGAAGATCTGGAAAATCTAGTATAGCAATTAAGCTAATACAAGAACTTAAATTAGAAAAAAATTCATTAATAATAAATTTAGAAGACCCTAGACTACCTATGAATATAGATTCTAACTTTCTCATGCAAGCACTAGAAGCATATTCTATTTATGTAGATGCAAAAGGCCCAAAACTAGTTGTAATAGATGAAGCTCAACATGCTATTGATTGGGAGCGTTTTGCAAGATATCTTATAGAGACAAAGAAGATAAAATGTATAGTAACTGGTTCATCATCACAACTTTTAAGTGAAGAATATGCAACTTCTCTTACTGGAAGGCATATTGACTTATTAGTATTTCCTCTTTCATTCTCAGAATTTCTAAGATTTAAAGGCTTAAATGATCTAAATAAGCTTGAAATTGAAAAAAATAGATTACTAATACAGAGATTATTTAATGAATATATAAAATTTGGTGGCTTTCCAGAAGTTGTATTAACAAAAGATGAAGATATAAAGAAAAAGATGCTAAATAACTACTTTGAAGATATACTAATAAAAGATATAGTTAAGAGATATAAAATAAAACTCTTACCACAAATAGAGTCTGTAGCAAAAGATTGCCTTTCTAATATAGGAAATATTGTCTCTATGCGTAGAATTGCTAATTCCTATGATATAAGCCTTCGTAGTGTAGAGAGATTCTTTAAATTCTTTGAAAATGCTTATCTATTCTTTTTTATCAAGAAATTTAGTTTTTCAAAGAGAAAACAAGAAAGGAGCTTATTGAAAGCATATACTATAGATAATGGCTTTTATTCTATTCTAGGATTTAAATCAATGGAGCAAATAGATAAATTAATGGAGAATTTAGTTGCAATAGAATTAGTAAGAAGATATGGATTTGATAATATATTCTATTGGCAAGATTATCAGCACCATGAAGTAGATTTTGTTGTAAATGATAATAAGGAAAGAGAGCTCATACAAGTAACATATGCCTCTTCTTTAGAAGATATAAGGGATAGAGAGATAGATAATATAATTAATGCATCTAGACAAATAAAGTGCAATAAATTAATTATAATAACTTGGGATTATGAAGCACATAGAAAATATAAAGGAAAAGAGTTATTGTTTTTGCCTATTTGGAAATGGCTTTTGAATATAGAGAAATAAAATTATGATAAAAGCTTATAGCTATAGCTAAAGCAGATTCGAACTGATATTTCTGGGCCCAGACCAAGCATCATTGACCATTACAATGG